>JALHUC010000356.1 GCA_022865845.1 bacterium
CGGACCAGATACCTGCCGGCATGGGCGTCCTCAGGGCAATGACAAAGAACACCCAGAAAAAAACGCCACCCAACACAGCAGTGAGGAGCATTTTCTTCGAAACAGGCTCACCCTGGTAAAGGAGGGCCGCCGTCAGGAGAAGGGCAATGCTGACAACATAGCCGGCAAAAGATACGATAAGGAGATATGCGATCCCGATGGACAGCATCCCGGCGGCCTTCCCGAATTTATAGCCATCACCGTCGCCTTCCCCCTGCCGAACCTCTTCCTCGTGCTGTACCGACGAAACTCTATTTCGGAGGAGACTCTGGATGATCAGAACGGCTGAAAAAGCCATCAGCCCAACGGCCAGAAGCTTGGGAAAACCATCGGCGCCCACCCTGTCGCTGAGAAGGCTGCGCGGAATGGCGTCGGCCATAAAATAGTAGATCGCCCCCAGGGCAATGAGGAACAATCCAGCCGCCATGTCCTTATCCATGTACCTTTTCACTGGTCCGTCCTTTTTTTCGTTTAACACCCGCAGGACATTCACACGCAGGGCCTGATGGGGCATGTTACGCCCAGGCAAAGGCGGTGTGTGAGGCGGGGGAGCCACGCCATTTGCGTTGCACCCCCGCCCTGGAATACAGATTAAACGGTACCTATATGAAATTTCCCTACTTTATGATCCCGATCCCCTTGAAGTAGGCCTCTATATCAGCGGCCCGCTGCTCGACGTAGGGCCTGAAGGACTTCTGGTCCACGAAGTTGGGAATGAGATAGTCACCCTCGTATACAGCCTTATACTCAGGTAGAGCAAGAAGCTTGGGGATGGCTTCTTCCCAGGCCTTGACAACATTTTCAGGCAGCCCCTTGGGACCGACGATGCCACGGAACTTTGTCAGCACAATGTCATAACCCTGCTCGCGGGCCGTGGGGGCGTCGAGACCCTTCACTCTCTCATCAGTGAAGGTTGCCAGGATCCGCAACTTGCCTTCCTGGAGCTGGGAGAGGATCTCACCCGGCTCACCCATGCCGAAATCCAGCCTTCCGCCCAGGACGTTGAGCATGAGGTCACCGCCGCCCTCGAAGGAGACTACCTTGACATCATCCACATTCGCTATTCTTTTGAGCCGCTGAATGATCTCCTGGCCCAGTTCGGTTGGCGTGCCTGTTCCCCAGGTCCCCTTGCCGGGGTTGTCCCTGGCGAAGTCCACGGCCTCCTTGAGGGTTTTGAACTTGCTGTCAACCGCTGTGTAAGCAACCATGGGATCCAGGAAGACGCACACCACCGGATCCAGGTCCTTGTACGTGAACTCGGGCTTGCTGAGCAGGGACGTGCTGATGTAGGTGGGCGTAGAGCCGTAAAAGGTGCTCCCGTCAGCCGGAGCCGCGGAAAGGGCAGCCATGGCCTTTGCGCCGCTGCCTCCTCTTACGTTCTCAACCACAAAATCCACCCCCATGATCGGCCCGAGGTAACCGACAGCCTGCCTGAGGAAACGATCAGTCCCGCCACCCGCACTTGAATGGGTGATCAGCTTGACCGTCTTGACAGGGTACTCGGCAAAAGCGGGCACCGACAAGGTGGCCGCAAAAGCCACGACTACCAACACCAAAAACAGTTTCTTTCTTGACATAGCTCCCTCTCCTTTAGTCAATGGAGGGTTCCCAAGATTGAGTTTCCCCCCGGATCAAATTTCTAAATACCCCTTAATCCCATTAACCCTTTTCTCCCCCCTCTTGGGAAATCTCACTCAACTGCTCCTTCAGAAGTTCGACGCATCGGTCCAGGTTGAAAATTCCACAGGGACACGGCTGGGCCAGAAATCTGGCACCTTGTTCCGGCGTCAACTTGCCTTCCTTCACCTTTTCCGCCACCTCCTCCACCAGGGGCGTTGCCACCAATCCGTGCCCGCACATGGTGGTTATCTCCAACACCTTTTCCTTCGGCAGAAGCTCTTTCCTTCCGTGAACTCCAAGGGAAAGAAGAACGGTGTGGGGCTTGAGCCCGACTTCTTCCGCGATCTTTTTAATCTCCTCGATGAGCCCGCTTACAACGATGGAGATTCCCGTGTCCGCTTCCTTGAGCTTTCCAAGGACGTTCCTGATGGCAGAGGCACTCGAAAAGCAGCAGGCCACGGCATAAGCCTTGTCCAGGGACCGTGAGTATTCTTCAGGGTCAAGCCCCGCAGCGAAGCTCTTTCCCGAGTGGCTTGACCCGAAGTTTACCGGGTTTTCGGAAAGGAAAATGTCGAGAATCTTCCGGAGCTTGGGGCCGCAACCCTCCCGGTTCACGTGTCGGGATGTGCGTGCGTACATCGTGTAGTCGTTCTGCAGATTCCTTATGGTCCCGCAGCGGTGCGCTGAATGTGACACTGACTCACCTCAATCCTCAATGATGGGACGTCCCATCCCCATGTTGACCTTCGCGTTGGGCCGAACTGTCAGGCCGAGCTTTTCCAGGCGATCGGTGACAGGCAGGGAGCCGTCTTCCTCAAACCGGGTTACCAGCCCCCAGGAAACAACGGTGTCCACAGTCTGCAGAACCTCGAACAGTGCAGCCACAATCGTTTCCAGCTGCGCTTCGGCGAGGGTGAACTCCACGATGATGGAGAGTACTTTTTCATCCCTTAATTCCCTTTTCAAAACTCCTCTTTCCGGCTCCTCGAGGAGAAAAAACAGGGCGTTGGAACCCTCGAAGCGGATTCCCAAAGAGGTGAGAAGTGTGGTCACCTTTTCCACTTCCCTTAACCGGGTGCCGGTTCCAGGCCGGCCGAACTCAAGGGTCATCCCGAACTCACCCCGAGGGAAGTTCCCCGTGACATCGTTGGTCTTCATCTCCTCCGTACCGCGGCCACCCTGCTTCAGATCAGGGAACAGTTCCTCCGGATACTGAACGGCCGGGTCGCTGAAGGCGGCCCTGATGGAACGTGGGTATCGGTTGGACTCCTCAGGCATGTAGATCGCCTCGGTAGGGCATCCGGCATCTCTCAGACAGACACCACACTCAACGCACTCGTCCTCGTCCATAAAATAGACCCCGTCCCCCTCATGAATGCATGTCACGGGGCAGTAATCTGGGCACTGGGCGCAGGCTGTACACTTTTCCGGGTCGATTCTCATAGGTTAGCGGGTTCCTCTCGGGTGAAGTGTTCCCTCAGGACTTCGATATTGTTTAAGATAGCCGCCCTCCTCATCCGCTCGGCCTCCTCGGCGTCGCCCTTTTCAAAGGAACGGATGATGTCCTTGTGGTTCTGGATGGAGGCCTGGAGCTTGCCAGGAGTGGAAAAGACAACGACTCGGTAACGGTTGGTCTGCTTCACAAAGGTGTCGATGAGTTCAATAAGCCTTTGGTTGAGGGAAGCTTCGGCCAACACCTCATGAAACTTCAGGTTCAGTTTGTGGTAGGCCCCCGTATCGTCTTCCTGCGCTACCCTGATCATCTCGTGGTGGAGCCTTCGTAACTCCTCCAGGATCTGTGGATCTTCGTTTTTTACCGCCAGGTTCGTCGCAAGGCTTTCGAGGTTCGCCCGAATAACGTAGATGTTCTCAAGTTCCTCCAGGGAAACCCTGGAAACTTGCATGCCCTTGCGCGGCTCATGGGCCAGAAACCCCTGACTTTCCAAAACCCTGAAAGCTTCCCTTAGAGGAGAGCGGCTTATTCCCATTTTCTCGCACAGCTCCGCTTCCACCATTTTCTGTCCCGGCTCCAGTTGTCCCTTGATGATCTTGCCCTGGAGGTCTTCCACGATGCTTTCAACAAGGGTTTTGTGCTTCCTGACTTTTTTGTAGGACAGTCCCTTATTCATCAAACCTCTCCACCTCCGACTATGAACGATTGTCGATTGTATACAATAATGGGCATCCTCTTATATGTCAATAGGTTACCCAGTCCATAAAATGGTTTTCTTTGCTTTGCACTTAAGTGCTCCATGGCCTTACAAGCTTTTTTCGGCCATCTCCCCTTCACACCTCTCTCCTTCCGCTTTCCCAAAACCTCCTCTTTTTGACCTGCGTCATGTTTATTCTGCCTCCCATTGACTACAGTTGTGAACAGGAAACAGGAGGTAGCGTAT
Organism: bacterium; assembly: GCA_022865845.1. Taxonomy (GTDB): domain Bacteria; phylum BMS3Abin14; class BMS3Abin14; order BMS3Abin14; family BMS3Abin14; genus JALHUC01. The sequence goes on from JALHUC010000356.1 coordinate 4,056, forward strand.
GAAATTGTCCAACAACATCGGTGAAGAAGCGATACAGGACGTGGTCAAAGCCCATCCCCGGATCGGCGAAATTCTGAACGATTTCGAGATCGGGTGTGTCGACTGCAGCGTCGGCATCTGCCTGCTCAAAGACGTTGTGTCCATCCATGCCCTTGGTGAAGAGATGGAAGCGAAGATAGAAAAGCAGATAAACGACTATCTGGACAAACAGTAAGCAACCCTTTCAAAAAAGGAGATAAACCATGGAAAATCTAGCATGCGGCTGTCCCGGTTCTCACGTAAAGACCATAGACCGCCCCGAAACAGACCAGCCGGACACCGGCAAGCTGCAGTCCGAGCTTCGCCAA
>JALHUC010000357.1 GCA_022865845.1 bacterium
GTTAGGGCCGAGCAATCCGACAACTTCACCAGGAGACACGCTGATAGAGACATCCTTGACCACCGTTTTTCTGCGGTAGGACTTTTCCAGGTTCCTGGCGGCCAGGGAGGAGGTCATCCGGATCAATCCCCGGGTGCCTTGAAAAAGGCCCTGACAGGACCGGAAAAAGAGGCTGTCCCTTTTGCGATGGAATAGACGATCTTTTCCGCTTCGATCGTGGTTTCCTCCCTGGTAAGGCGAGGAAGACCTGTCAGCTCCAGATTCCCCGTCTCAAGATCAAACACAGCCTTCTGAGACTCCGCCATGTCCTTCCCCCTTGTCATGACAACGCTGCCGGATGCCTCTCCTGACAGGATCTTTGAAGGGTCAGCTGCATCAGCCTTAACATTGAGAAGATCACAAGTCAGAACCATTTCGGCCATGCGAACCTCGACTTCACCTTCGAACAGGATATCCCCCGTTTTTTCCTGTATCTGCAGGCTGTTGGAACGAACAGTCACACCATTGGCCGATGCAGCCCATGCCCCCGCCGCCAGGCACATGATCAGGACCGCAACCGTATACCCCACCGTATATCCCAGAGACCTCAAGGCCTGTCACTCCTTTCATCCCAAGTAGACCGTACACCACCAGCAACTATCGCCGTCCCGGATTTCACTGTATACCTGACCGTATCTCCCAGGACTTTCAGCGGTCCGCGCTTAAGCTGAACCCCTTTGTCAGCCAGCATCAAGGCACTCGGACCATCCCACTTCAATCTCGGTGTTTCGAACCGGGACCCCAGGCCGCTTGTCACGACAACATGCCCCTCAAGATGAAGTATCAACCTTTCGGGTTCATAACGGCCTTTGTCACTCACAACACTGACACTCTCCCTACCGTCTGAGATCATTTTGGCAGATACTTTCTGCAGGATCACGTCACCTTGCCCATCGTAGAAGGCTTTATCAGCCTGGATCTCCCACCGGCCGCTTTCTGTTTCCTGGATGATCTTGAATCCAGTCATCTCCACATCTGAAACGGCTCCGGCCATCTGTGGAAAAAACAGGAACAGACAGAGAATAGCTGCCGGCAGATTACCCTCGAAACAGCTTTTCCTCCTCCGGGGTATCATTGGATTAGATTAACACATGTGCCGATAGAATGAAAAGAAAATGGCTTGATTGTTGCATGTGTGCTACTGAAAGCCTCGACGAGTGTAAGAGAGGGAGGCATGTTGTAGCTTAATTCCGAATTAGAATTCCGAATTGAAGATTAAAGACCTTAATTCTCAATCCTCAATCCGTAATTCGTAATTTATATGAAGTCTATGAGGGTATGTAAGAGGCCATGAGCTCCTCAAAGAGACCCTGTGCCTGAAGGATAAAAAAAATAAGTTCCCGGGCCGCCCCATTTCCACCGGAAGCCCCTGTCACCAGGTCAGACCGCTGTCGCACCTCCTCAGCCGCATCCGAAGGAGAACAACCAAGACCCACCGACATCATGACTGGCAGATCTACGACATCATCCCCCATATAAGCGATGTGGGAGGCCTCATAGCCTGAACTCTCCATAAGGCCATCAAGGGTCAGGAGTTTGTTCTTTATCCCCTGAAAAAACAGTTCAATACCGAGCTCCTCACAGCGCCTTTGAACCATAGGACTCTGGCGGCCGGTAATGATGGCAACGGTAAGTCCAGCCCTGAAGGCCATTTTGATGGCATGCCCGTCCCTGACGTCGAAGGATTTGAGTTCCTCACCAGACGAAGTGTAGCTGATCTTTCCGTCGGTGAGCACACCGTCAACATCAAAGGCAATAAGTTTAATTTGCTTTGCCGCTTCA
>JALHUC010000358.1 GCA_022865845.1 bacterium
CTGGCGAGGCTTAACCCGGCGTCCTTTAACGAGTCTATAAGGACCCTGGCCGAAGACAGAAACATCTCCATCATCGATGTGAACGATGAGTTCAAGGGGCTGAACACAGTCCAGTACCTTATGGATGCGGCGCACCCTAATGGGGAAGGTTATCGCCGACTTGCGGAGATAATAAGAAAGGGGTTGGTCGGCGAATAACCTTCCCGCAGGAGTGGGGGAGGGGGAGAGTGGGAGAGAGGGAGAAAAAACAGTGTGAAGGGCGGAGTGCGTGGTGCGTGGAAAGGCAGGGTCATGTCTGGTGTCTGGAAAATCCAGGGCACAGAACGCAGAACACAGAAATAAATCAAAAGCTGACTCACCGCAAAGTTCACAAAGTGCCGCAAAGTTAAGAATTAAAATTAGGGGAATGCTCGGTTCCTGTGACAACGGCGGATTTTACCGCGGAGTACGCGGAGGGGACGCGGAGGGAATCCTAAATCCAGAGGTAAAGAACGATTCCTTTAAAAGCGGCAATTTTCACCACGGAGCCCCCCTTCGACAAGCTCAGGGCAGACGGGGAGCACGGAGAAAAAATTGCTTAAGCGGCTTTAACAGGGATAAAAGGGATACAGGGGATAAAACAATATAACAGGCAGGATCTAAGGGGTAGGTAGTTTCGTTTTTTATCCCATCCCTTCCATCCCCTTCATCCCTGTTAGAAATATTTAAGTTTCCTTTTGGTTTAAGGTATTGGTAGCATTCTGAGATCTGAGATCAGAAAGTATTTGGATTTAACGAAAGGACTATTCGATGGATGCGCAGCTCAAAGACAAGTTTATAGAGAATTGGGGAAGATACTTTCCCGGTACTGACCTTCCCTTCGCCCTCTTCTACTCGGAGGATGAAAGATACTGGAACGACCTGCGTCCCCAGGAGGGCTTCAGGTGCATGATCGCCCATTTCTCGCCGGTCCTCAAGGGCCAGAGGGTGGCCTTTGCCGAGGAGACCATCGCCTGCCCGGGCGGCGTAAGGTATTCAGGTTTTCACACCGAGCCGGACCCCGGCCTGAAGCACTTTCTTTCCTGCGGGATCCCGGGTGAGATGGAAGGGCTCCGTCTCAAAAAAACACCGGAGCTGGTGGAGGAGTCCTCTGGGGACCACACCGTGGCCAAAGCAGGCGGAAGGTTCCTGGTTGCCTCAAGGCTCGACCGCCTTGAGACTGACGAAACCCCTGAGGTCGTTGCCTGGTTAGCCCCGCCGGACGTCATCTCGGCCCTTTTCCACCTTGCAGCCTTCCACTCCACCGACAGGTCAAGCGTCATCTCTCCCCAATCGTCAGGGTGCGGCGCCCTCATAAACTTCCCCATGGCGGAGAAGGAGAAGGAGCATCCCCGAGCCATCCTCGGGATGTTCGATATCTCGGCGAGGCCCTACGTCAGGAAGGACCATTTGTCCTTCGCCGTACCTCTGAGCCTCTTCAAGGAGATGGCGTCCAATATGGAGGAGAGCTTTCTCATCACGGAGTCGTGGGAGAGGGTGAAAAAAAGGCTTTAGCTGAACATATTTTCTCATATCTCACATATTAGATCCCAAAATGGATACGCACTTATCCGGATATGTTGCGCGGATAAGCTACCTGGTTTAATATCCTCTCCGGCCTTTAAAGAATTCAGTCCGAGCTATACGATTTACTCAGATCTGTTTTTTTTGAAATTTGGAATTTGAAATTCGTAATCTGGAATGGAGTTTTAATGCTTCTACAAGGAACCATCGTCAACGTCGCTGCGATCATCTTCGGCTGCCTTATCGGGCGCTACCTGGGCCATCTCATACCGGAGCGGATGCGCCGGACAATAATGATGGGACTGGGTCTAACGGTGCTTCTTATCGGCATGCAGCTGGCTCTTCAGTCACGAAATCCGCTGATTGTCATAGGTGCCATGGTCATCGGGGGGCTCATCGGTGAGGCCATGTCTATTGAGGCACGCCTGGAGAACATGGGGCACAAACTGCAGCAGCGTTTCAAGAACGCTGGCAATGTCGCAGAGGCGTTCGTTACGGCAAGCCTGCTCTACTGTATCGGGGCCATGGCCATCATGGGGTCCATTCAGGACGGTCTGGGGCAGGAGCCGACGATCCTTTACGCCAAATCAGCCCTGGATGGGATCGCGTCGGTGGCCTTTACAACGACCCTGGGTATCGGTGTTGTTTTTTCCGTCATCCCTCTGCTCATATACCAGGGCGGGATCACCCTCGCGGCGGGATGGGTGCAGGGGTTTTTAACGGAACCTGTGGTGGCGGAAATGAGCGCCACCGGTGGGCTGCTTATCCTGGCCATTGGGCTGGATATTTTGGGTATCAGAAAACTGCCCATTGGAAATCTTCTGCCTGCAATTTTCGTTGCTGCAGGAATTGCAATTATGGTTGGGTAAGACAACGAAAATCGCGGACAGAGTGCAAAGTGCAGGGTGCAGAGTGCAGAGGGGGATGATAACCAGTATCATAACGATTCATATGATTTGAGGTGCGTGAGAGTGGTCGAGATACGAGGCCGTCACGCCTCTGGCGTGATCGAGGATTGCCGATGACCGAGAACGAAGCCCCTTAACAAGATCAGGTGACCACAGCGAAGCTGGGGGATAGATCGACCTCTATCACGCACCGCATAAACCTTTAGTGGAGGTAAGAAATGAGCAAGATCCACATGATGGCGATTTACCAGGCCAAAGAAGACAAGGTCGATGAAGTCCGTATCGCGGTATCCGAGTTCATCGGCGCGGTGAAAGAGAACGAGCCCGGGAC
>JALHUC010000359.1 GCA_022865845.1 bacterium
ATCGGTAATCGGTAATCGGTAATCGGTAATCGGTAATCGGTAATCGGTAATCGGTAATCGAAGAAAGTGTGAAATACAACTATTCGTTGTCAATCGCATTAAACAATTCCGATCATGGTTTTTTTTCTGATAACCGATAACTGATCACTGATCACCGATCACCGGTTATTTACTGATCACTGATCACCGATAACGGATCACCAACAGTCTTTGAGGAGACTTTCATGCTCACTGCCAAAAAGATCAAGGCTCACTATGATTTTACCCTAGAGGAGGAGAAGCTCCTCGGTGATCTGAACACGCGGATGAAGAACCACCGCGACCGGTTCGGTCAGGAGCTCATGGCCTCCTTCATGGTCCACGAGAGCATGGCGGAATTTTTCCCCAGCGAGGAGAATGAAAAGCACCACGCCATGACTTTTGCGGGCTGGTTCATGCGCCTCTTTTCAGGGACTTATGATGAAGTGTATTTCCAGAAACTGCGAAAAATAGGTCAGGTGCACGTGGACATCAAGCTGGACGGCCATCTTGTTAACGCTGCCATGACTACTACACGGCAGCTGGTAGCCGGGTATATCGAGCGGGAGGTCCCGGCCGAGGATATGGAAAAGACCAAGGCAGCCATCACCAAGATCCTGGACATCAACCTGGACGTAATGACCAGTTCCTACAGACAGGCCGAACTGAAGAAGTATTTCATTCACGAAAAGACGGAAACGTATCTAATCAGCCTCATGGAACGGTTCACCCACGGCCTGAACCTCATCCTGGCCCTCGCCCTCGCTGTAGTTTCCCTGGAGGTCATCTGGTTGTTTGCCCGCGACGTAACGAACGTCTTCCGCGGCGACAATCTGGAGACCAGTGTGGTCACCGCCCTTGGCTCCCTGCTCATCATCTGGATGATGATCGAACTATTGGGGACCGAAGTGGAACACCTTCGGGGCAAGAAGATCCCCATCAAGATCTTTATCGGCATCGTCCTTGTTGCCTTCATCAGAAAGGTCCTCATCGGATCACTGCAGCACGGGACTTTAACAGAATACGGGACCAAGGTAGGGACGCTGTTTATTCTGGCTCTGGTCTACTGGCTGATCGCCAGGGCCGACCGGCCATGACCCAGCCTGCGGCCACCTTCGAGGAGGTGACCGGGGCCATCCTGATAGGCGGGCAGAGCCGGCGGCTTGGACGCGACAAGGTACTTTTGCCCTACGATGGAAAACCGCTGGCCGTTCACCTCCACGGGATCCTCAATAGCCTTTCCCGCAGGTCCTCCTGATCGGACACCCCAGACCAGAGCTCAAGGCCATGGGGCTAACCCTTATCCCGGATATTGTCCCGGACAAGGGGGTCCTCGGCGGGATATACACAGCCCTCAGCACAGCCACAACACCTTATGTGTTCATCACCGGGGCTGATATGCCCTTTCTAACACCATCCCTTATATCCATGATCCTGGGCTTCCGGCACTCTGCTGACGCCGTGATACCCCGCGGTCCCAGGGGATTGGAGCCGCTGTGCGCCGTCTATTCAAAATCCTGCGCTGACGTTATGGAGGAAAGTCTAAGGGTTGGCACCCTCAAGATCATGGCGGCTCTTGAAAACATGATGGTACTGTCTCCCGAAGTTTCACCGGACAACGGGGAACCGGATCCTTTCATTAACATCAACTATCCGGAGGACGTAGAAATGCTGAAAGGCAAGAACAACTAATCTCACATCTCAAATCTCAAATCTCAGAAAGTTTGGGAGATGATTGGAATGAACGAATAGTTGTTCCGCTTTGAGATCTGAAATCTGAGATATGAGATAGCCACCCTCTCCTATTCCCCCCAACTTTATGTATGTTTATTAAAACTATTCTTGACTATATATATAAGAATATGTTAAGTTTTCCGTATAAAATAAACTAGCAATTGAGTGTTTCAACCATTCACCAAGGAG
>JALHUC010000360.1 GCA_022865845.1 bacterium
AACAGTGGTCCAGACATGTCAAGAGATCCTTTACATTATAGTGCAGAGTGTAGGGTGTAGAGTGCAGAGCACTTCCCCAATATCTGCATTCAGTTCCTTTTGGTGTTTCCTCTACACACTACACTTTACACTCTAAACTGCCTTTTTATATGCCTAGCTCCAATTTCAGTTTCCAGTCTGTCCTGTCAGGGCTGCGAGAGCGCCCCACACTCACTGTCCAGCAGCGCCCCGGGATCAGGACGGTTATCGTTTCATCAGCCAAGGTATCGGCATCCATATCGTAGAAAGTTTCACCCGAAACCCGAATCCCAGCCAGGGTTAAATGGCCTTTACCGCTGAGCATTTCCGGGGACCCACCAGCAGAATCTCGGCCCACCGCGATCCCAAAAGCATTTGATTCATATCCCGCTTCAGCCTGCCAGCCTTTTAGGGAGTTCCTGTCAACAGATATGGATGGCAGAACGAGGCTAAAAACGTCGTCCCGGTTCCTCGAGGCTTCCAGGAAAACACTGGAATAAGACAGGCGGGTTATAGCGTAATACTGTGCCAGATCCAGTTCGTGATCCCGCCAGCTTCCTGCCGTCAGATCCCACCTGAACCGGGATGAGGTCAAAAGACTGCGCACACGGGCATCGATAACTTTTCTCTCCTCAACCATGTCCCTTCCGTCTCGGATGACCGATTCTCCGAAGGCCGCTCCCTGAGCTGCCGAAGCGGTTATCTCCAGATCCACAAGGTGCTTTCCCCAGGCGCCGGAGGATTCCATAGCAAGTTTTTCCGCCAAACTGACAATGTAGGCTTCATCCTCGGTAGACCCTTCACCCCCTGTCCCTATGATACCTCGGCCCTGGATGTGTCCAGCCAGTTTCCAGGGGCCAGGGATTTGTAGAACCAGGGTCGGACTTACAAGTGTGCGCTTTTCTCCGCCATCAAAACGTGTATCTTCGGCTTCGATCCCGACCCGCCATAAGTCCCCTCCTGCGGGACCCAACCGGACAACCCCCATATCACGGTTCAGGGCAGTCCCTAACGTATCGCTTCTGGCAAGTGACCCATCCGCCAGGAGACTGCTGGCCTGAATATTGTAGCCCAGGATGCCATGATCCCCCTCAAGGGAAGCGTGTCGGTAAACAACCCCAGGGTATCTCTCCTCAAACCCACTCCCGAATAGACTGGCCGAATTCGCATCTCCGGTATCGTACCAGCGTCCCCTTAACCACAGGTCGGGTGTCAAGGCCATGGAATGCTCGGCCTGGACATACCACATGTCAGACTGTTCACCACTCATGGCGAAACCGGTTATCTGCCCTCCGCCTCCCCAATCCAGTCTGTAGCGGGACTCAAGACCTAGTCCGGAGCTGTCACGGCTGAAGGTTCTCGGGCTTACTGTGGCATCGGCATGGGATCCCAAAGTTATAAAAACAGGCCATATGGATTCCAGCCCTGTCTCATCGGAAAAACCGAATTCCGGGAACAGAAGCCCTGTCTGCCTCTTTGTCTTAACCGGATAAAAAAGGTAAGGGGTATAAAAGACCGGTATTCCGACTATCCTGAAAGCAGCGTGTCTTGCTTCAAGATACCCCTCCTTTCGAACCTGTATTCTCGAAGCGGTGAAGGACCAGTCGGGACATTCGCCAGGGCAGCTGGTGAAGACCCCCTTTCGAATGCTGTACTCCTCCGGCCCGATACGGTTGATATCTTCGCCGAGCACTCTGAAACCGTTTTGAACAATTATGATCTCTCCCCGGCTTATACCTCCAGTGAGATCGGCCAGGTCCAGGGCCAGTGTATCTCCGGTGAAAGCACCTCCCCCGTCCTCCTTCATGACAACGTTGCCTGTAAGAATGAGAGTATCGGAGCCAGGATCGTACCTGAGGCGGTCGGCCCTGACGGCCACCCCTTCCCCCTCGACCATAACATTTCCTTCAGCTTCGAGGGTCCCATCCGGCATGGACTTCATGCTCCCGGCTGTAATGGAAATCTCCTGTCCCTTCTCCTGTGCCCACAAATCAGCCGGCCCGAGAATGAGGCAAATCAACAGGAGTGCTTTGAGAGAAGCTCTTACTTTCAATCCTAACTCCTGGGTACTGGGTACTGGGTATTGGATACTGGGCCCTGAATTCTGGATGCTGAATTCTGAATTCCAAGCTCTTTAAGCACTTCCCCAGCCAGGACCACGGACCCCGCCACTACAATACGCCCCTTGCCTCCTGCAAGGCTCCTTGCTGTATCGAGGCCCTGTTTCACAGTGGGAGCTTTTACTATATCGGCACCTTCCGGCATTCCTTCCTCTAGCTCCTGAACGGTTTTTCCTCTTGGA
>JALHUC010000361.1 GCA_022865845.1 bacterium
GGTGGATTGGCCGCCGATCCTGATTTCGATAGGAACACATTCTACACCCGGTTCAAGGACCAGGTGCGGATGCCTGGCCTGGACGAGCACCGTTTCTTCATTATCCAGGCCGGGGATGAGACCGCCCAGCTTCACTCCCAGGCGGGCCTTCGCCAGCACAAGGTCCAGTTGGGCCAGATTGCTCAAATTAACCACCATCTCATGCCGGTAGCCGGCAGCAGCATCGCTCATCCGGGCCAGGGCTCTTCGGACCTCTTCCTCCTCCTTGGCCCGGGCCATAGCAAAGCTGTTGTTTAACCCTACCGCGAAAAGAGGCTCTACGAAAACTGTCTGCCCACTCTGGCTCGTATCCTGTACAACCCCCTCGAAGGTGCGATTGTATTCGGGCTTGGCCGGCACTACAAAGCGGCCGTTTCGAAGGGTGACATACTGCTCCTGGATGACCTTGCCAACCGATCTTCCACGGATGAACTCCTCCAGCTTTCCTGTAACCGCGTTTCTGCAGGACCTGAGCTCTTTCCGTACCTTGGCAAGTTCCGGGCTTGCCGCATCCAGAACCTCGCCTTTCGGAGAAATGGACTTTTCCACCCACCGTTCCCAATCCGGGATCCCGGCCATACCGTCCACCAGTACACACAGTGCCGGAAGTTCCCGATCCCTATCCCGAACAGCTGCTTTGGCATAACGCACCGCTACCTGGTTTTGTATGAGCCTGAGCAGCTCCAGCGGATCCAGGACCGCTCCTGTCACGGTAAGACGCCCAAGGATGCCGGTGGTGTCGTTGACGTTCCCCAGATCGGGAGGCTTGTCTTCCAGGAGGCACAACGCCTCGGCAGTGGTGCCGCACTCACGAACTACATCATTTTTGTCCCGGTGGGGAATAACGGTTTGGGCGAGGCTCCTGCCCGGCTCGGACTGAGCACATAGCGCCAACCGGGAGAGGGTCTCCCGATATTCAAGGACTGTCAGGGTATGATCGTTCATTCACCCTGCCGAGTTTGGGATAATAAAGGGGAAAACCAACATAAAAAATCTTGGGGGCCCGGCACTTTCAGTCGGAAAGGGCCTCTTTTACGATCTCACCGACCAGCTTGCCGTCTGCCTTGCCGCGCAGCCTTGGCATAAGTTCTTTCATGACTTTCCCGAAATCGCTTGCGCCCGTGGCCCCTACGGCTTGGACCACCTCTTGAACAACACCTCGCACCTCGTCCGGTGAAAGCTGCTCCGGAAGGTATTCCTGGAGGATGGCCAATTCCGATTCTTCCTTTTCCACCAGGTCCATCCTGTCCCCCTCCGCAAAGGCTTCCATGCTCTCCCGGCGGCGTTTGGCGGAAGAGGTGATCTCCGCGAGGACTTCATCATCATCCAGAGGGTCCTTCTTTTCGATCTCCCGGTACTTTATGGAAGACAGAAGGAAGCGAAGGACGGAAACGCGGTTTCCGTCCTTCGCCTTCATGGACTTTTTCAGATCATCATGTATTTGGTCGATGAGCTTCAAGCTAGGGTGTCTGCTTCTTTGACATCTTGATCATCTTTTTACGCGCAGCGATCATTTTACGCTTGCGCTGAATGCTGGGCTTCTCGTAGTACTCCCGTTTCCTGACTTCGGAGAGAATTCCTGACTTCTCACACTGTTTCTTGAAACGGCGAAGGGCACCTTCGAAGCTTTCATTTTCTCTGACCCTTACACCAGGCATTTACAACCCTCCTTCCAACATTGGATTTCAACAACATAGTATCTTACCAAGAACTTCATAATTTACAAGGGGCTAAGGCAGGTTAAAACATCCCCCGTTCCAGCCACGCTTCTGTTTTTTATGTCAGGCACTCCAGCTTGCGGCCCCCCATAAGGTGCATGTGAAGGTGGAACACGACCTGCCCCCCATCGGGGTTGCAGTTGATCTGAACCCGATATCCGCCCGGGGCCACCCCTTTTTCTTCGGCAAGTTCAGCTGCCTTGAGGGTCAGCCGCCCCAACAGCTGCGCCTGCTGGGGCCCGGCATCGTTGAGGGTCGCCATGTGCTGCTTCGGGATCAAGAGAAGATGAACCGGGGCCTTCGGGTTGATGTCCTCGAA
>JALHUC010000362.1 GCA_022865845.1 bacterium
CCCAAATGAACAGTTCCTTTGCCCGTGCGGAGGCACAGATAGGGTTTTTCTTCCAGATGGAAGGGCTTAAGAACGCCATGCTTTCAAAGTCCATCGCCAAGGACCAGGAGGAGGTCACCAGGCTCAGCCTGATCCGAAATACGATCCTGGGAGCCTACTCCGCATCGGAGTCGGGGGACTATGTCTGGAGATCGCACGTGGAGGGCGACCGGATCGGCCTCAACCTGATACACCTGCCCACCGGCAGGACAACCTTCACGCCCTTATCTCCACTTATCAAGGACAGGAAAGACGCAGAATACAATGAACGTTCCCTCTGGAACCTGGTGGACCTGGATACGGGTATTGCCTACCACCCGGCCCTGAGGTCAGTTGAGGAATTTTACCAGCCGAAGGTCAAGAAAGAGGGGGTCATCACCTACGGCATCCGCCTGGTGGCGGAGGAGGTTAAGGTCAAATAGGGTTTGTCCTTAGCTGAAGATAAAAGGGATCCAAGGGGGTCTGGAATTAAGCAAGATCCCTTCCCCAAGTGAGGATGTTACCTTCTCCGGTCAGCCGTTGGGAAAGATTTTGTTTCTCATCCCAATGGAAGAGACTCAAAAAATCCTGTCTGAAGGGGGTAGGGCGAAACCAGCCGGGAAGAATAATTCAGGCAATTGGGACTTGAGGATTTCTAATCAGGGTTTGACTGGATTCCGGACAAGGCGGTATCTAAGTGTGTAGGTGTCGAAGTATCTAAGGAAAAACATAGTGCCAACTGGCCACCAGAAAATGCTTTTAACCAGGATGACCCATCTTCATTATACCTACGGCATAACTTCGCCGCGGCAAGCAGATGTTTGAAGATTTTACTTCGATACTTAGATACAGATTTACACGGAATGACGGCAAAGGAGGAGCAAAGGCGGCCCGGAGGCCACCCTGTTACTATTACTTGAGTTCCCTTATCGCTTATCTCTAATACCAATACTATTACTATTACTTTATTTTACGGCAGCTTGATCTCCTCCGCCACCAGGTATACTCCATAGGCAACTAGGCCTTCCTTCGGCGGTTTGTCCTGGTATTTGTCCGGCATGATCCTCAGGCCATGGTGATAGACAAGACCCTTTTCCGGATCGATGAGGTTCCACATACTGCGATCATTCCAATAGAGATCCGCTCCCTTTGTCGCAGGCGCGAGGGGAGTGAAATTTGATCTCCCTGTCGGCAGGTGCACCATGGTGACGCCCACCGAATCGCCTTCCTGGTGGGGACGATAGGCATACTCCCCACCCTCCGCGGTCGTGTAAGCCGCCAGGATGGATTCCCGGATCCTCTGGAGCCGGGATACCTCAGCCTGGTCTCTGGCAACCGCTCTCGCGAGCATAGAATTTTTCATACCCTCCATGGCGAAGAAAAAACTCAACTGGGCAGTGACGGCAGAATAACCGCTCTCTATTGTAGCCTGATTGCTCATGTTCGCCGACTTCCAGTAATCGCTTTCCGCCGACATATTATAGGTGGCGTTGGACCGCCAGGCATAGCTGTTGGCCTGCTGTGTATACTGATTGGACAGGTTCTGGGAGATCTCGGACTGGCGGGAGTAGGCGTCGGCCGCCCCGGAGGCGCCGCCTAACCACATCATCCCGGAAAGTTTTTTAATCCTTGCCTCGAGAAGGGACACCCAGTTGTCCAGAGCGTCCAGGTGGGCCTCCTGGGAAAGAGGGGTCATACCCTTGAAATAGACCCTTTTCCCGGTTACAGCGTCAAAACCGGCGATGACCAGTTCGCCCACGTACACCAACCGGTTCCCGAACTTGCGGAGTCTGACCGGGAAGGTCTGCCCGGTCTGGGAAGCAGGCGACGCAAAGATCTGTCGCCCGTCGCCGCGATCAAGGCATAAGACAGTGGAGGGCGTCGACACGTAGAGGCGATCCCCGTCCTCGATGATGTTGCTGACCGTGGGCTCTGTCCCCGCGAACGACCACAGGATCCGGCCGTTTTTTCTTTCGATGGCGACAATGGCATATTTACCCTCGTCATGTGTACCGCGCAGATAGACGCGCTCGCCAGCGGGATGGATGTTCGTGTAGCGGATCTCAGGATCCAGGGCCGCGGTAAACATGGTTTCCCCGGTGTCGGGATCGAGAGCATGCAGTGTCCTTTCCCCATCGATAGCCATCAGGACTCCGTTGCCCATATCGGGCGGAGGTGAAAAGCTGTCTAAAAGCACATCTGTCCGCTCCCACAGGGCGCCGCCGCTTGCAGGATCGAGGCGCCTTATCCCGCTGTAGAAATGCCAGATGTCCTTTAGGGTGACCAGAGGAGGCGTGGGGTGTCGGCCCTTTTTGATCTTCACTTCTTTCTGCCACCGCTGACTGCCCGTCATCAGGTCCAGCGCGGTCAGGGCCACCCTCTTTTTCTCCATCTTCACGACAAGCAGCACCCCTGCAGCCGGGACAGGCAGGAACTGGAACGAACTCTTTTTGGAGTCTAACGCCCTGAACCAGAGCTGTTTCCCGTTGTCGGGATCGATGGCCGCGATGACAGATTCCATCTGTTCGTCCTCGCGAATGAGAATGAGGTCACTGAACGCCGCGACGATGTCAAAGTACGAAATGAGCCATCCCTCCGGAACGAATTTCCAGGCAATCTCCCCCTTTGCGGTGTCCACCAGAACGGGAGTCGAACCAACATAGTTTATCAGAAGGCGGTCAGGGGACAGGAAGCGCATGTCCTTTATGATGTGCTTTTTTGTCAGCATCTGCCATGTGACGGGCCGTTCCTTGACCGGCGGCATCATGACAGCGTCGGTCAGCAATCTAGCCCAGAACTCAGGAGTCTCTATCGTCTTGAGGACATTTTCCAGGGTCTTTTCATAGGCCTTGTCATAGGCCTTCCGGGACTCGGGGTCCATCTCTTCCCGGGAGGTCCCCTTGTCCTGGGCCACCACGGGTCTTGGCATCCAGGTTAGTACCAGGAAAGCTGACAGCAGTATAAGTGTAAAGAGCCTTACCGCTCGCATATTTTCCACACTCCAATCAGTTCTTGAGGGACTTTAATATGGCGATAAAATCGTTCTCGATCTCCCCGGAATCCTCCAGCGTGGCACTTCTCCCGATGACCGCATAGTTGCACCCGGATACGGAGGTCAGCTGTTGGGACTTCAGCCCCATGAAAAAGGAAAAACCTCTTTTTTGTCCCTTCTCGACGATACTGGAATCGTAACGCCAGAATTCAGGATTCCAACCCGAGGACTGGATCTGGAGAGGGCCCTTGACCGCTTTGCCCGAAGGGGAGATGCGGTACAGGGATTGTTCGATGAGGTAGGGGTTCTGGTCGGTGGTCTCGCACCACACCAGCAATGAGCCCCTGTCCCCCTTGCGCCAGACACCCATACCTGTTTCGGTGGCGTTGTCACGGGGAACCTTGAGGATGTCAGGCAGAGCCTCGTCTCCGGAAACAGACACCCATCCCTGAGGTATGAGGAAGTCGAACTTCATCTCCTCATTCTTGACAGGAACCATCTGGGCCGAACTCTGCTCGGCCGGGCTCTCGTAGTAGGGCAGGTGGGTGACGCCGACACAGCCAGCTGTCAGAATAACCGTGGCAAAGATCAGGACGATGATGTTGACTGGAAGGCCAAAGGAGTAACGCTGCATGTGACACCCCCTGTACAGGCCCCCCCTGTAAGGTTTGCTGATATTAGGGACATATC
>JALHUC010000363.1 GCA_022865845.1 bacterium
GGTTCACAACCCCGGCGTTAAAAAGCATCGCCTCAGCCAGGGACGTTTTTCCGGCACTTCCGTGGGCGATAATAGCTACGTTTCGGATCTGTTCGGTATGGGTTTCCTTCATAGGATGCTTCCTCCGTTGCCGTTGATATCAGCGCCCTGCCTGAAGACTCCCTTGACATTCAGTGTACAGGGGACTATGGCGTGCGAAGGACCCGTAAGAAGCCATCTCCCGCAGTTTGAAGGGGAAGTCGACCCCGGGGTCCACCAAAATTGAGCAAGGTTACCATTTGGAGTGCAGAGTGCAAAGTGTAAAGTGTAGAGGACATTAAAACTCTGCACCGTTCACTCTACACTCAGCACTGAATTATTCATTCCTTTCAAACAGGATCCGGAGCCCTTCGAGGGTCAGGTCGGGGATGACTTCACTTATACACCGTGTTTCACCTGCTATCCCGCCGGCCAGCCCGCCTGTCGCCACCACGGTGGCATTTACGCCCATTTCAATGTCTATTTTCTCAACAATGCTGTCCACAAGCCCGGCGTAGCCGAAGATAATTCCGGACTGAATACTGCTGATGGTATCCCGACCAACTATCTGGGCGGGCTTTTCCAGCTCAACTCTCGGCAGCTTGGCGGCCTTTAAAAACAGGGCGTCCAGGCTGATCTGGACTCCGGGGAAGATCACGCCTCCGATGTATTCCCCCGCAGCCGAGATCACATCGAAGGTTATGGCGGTACCAAAGTCGATGACGATGAGAGCCCTTCGAAAACGTTCATAGGCTGCTACCGCATTGGCTATTCTGTCTGCACCCACTTCCCTTGGGTTGTCGTAAAGGATCGGCATCCCGGTTTTTATCCCCGGTCCCACCATGAGAGGCACGAGATCGAAATCTTCGATAGACATTTCTATAAGAGCCTGTCTGGCAGGGGGCACGACGGAGCTGACACACACACCCCTCAGGAAGCTTCCATCCACTCCGTCCCCACGCAAAAGGTCCTTGATCAGGTGGCTATATTCATCGGCCGTCCGGTCTCTGTCGGACCTTATCCTCCACCTGGATATAATCTCCCTTCCCCTGAAGATCCCCAGGACGGTCTGCGTGTTTCCAACGTCGATACATAAAAGTAAGTCCTTCATAATTACCTCGACTGTCTCGGCAGCCCAAAGACCAAAGTCCAAAGGCCAAAGAAAATATATGCTTAAACGGTTGAACGGTTTTCAAAATAGAGGACCAGGGTAAAAATAATTCAACATTTAAAGCCATTCACACATTTTCGTGAGCCATTATCAGGAAAATGATGTAAAAAAGCACGCTGCTCCTCATCTTTGGGCTTTGGGCCTTGGGCTTTGGACTATTTTTCTATTTCCCCCGAATAAACCGTTACCTCACCATCCGCCGTTTCCATAACCAGCCCGCCGCTCTTGTCCAGCCTGATGGGAACTCCCTCCACTTCCCGTTCGCCATCCCTGTAGGTATAGGGGATGTTGAAAATCGCATGTCGTGTCCATTCCTCCATGGCATTTTTCCACCCCTCCCCTTTCATCCCTCCCGCCAATGCCTTCATACCCCGGGCTAAACGGACAGCTAGTTCACCCGGCTCCAGGTCCTCTTCCAGTTCGCACGCAAAAGCCAAACGTTCCTTGAGCCCGGTTGGAATATCGGCCTCTTTCCGAACCATGTTGACGCCGAACCCCACTACGACCCAGAGAACCTTCTCCCCTTCACTTCTCGATTCTGCCAGGATCCCGGCCATTTTCCCCCCGTTCAGGAGGATGTCGTTGGGCCACTTTATGGTGAGGGATGATCCTGACTCTCCCATGGCAGACAGAAAGGCAAGAGAAGCTATCACAGGAAGGCGTAACAGCTGCCGTGGACTGACCTCCGGCCGCAGGAGGATCGACATGTGAAGGTTCCCTTCGGGGGACCACCAGTCCCTTCTTCGGCGGCCCCTGCCGGAGGTCTGCCGGTCAGCCACCACAACAGTCCACTCGGGAGCTCCACCTTCGGCCATCTTGAGCAGGTGGTCGTTGGTGGAACC
>JALHUC010000364.1 GCA_022865845.1 bacterium
ATAAGAGCCTGAACGAAGCCCTGATCCACGGCGGTATGGCCAACAGAGCCAGCGTTGTCCTGAGGTTCGTCGATAGCGAAGAGCTGGAAAAAAGGGAGCCTTCAGAGCTTCTCGGCGATGTGGATGGTATCCTGGTTCCCGGTGGATTCGGTCATCGTGGAACGGAAGGAAAGATCAAGGCCGCCTGTTATGCCCGGGAGAACAAGGTCCCTTTTTTCGGGATCTGTCTGGGGATGCAGCTGGCAGTGGTTGAGTTTGCGCGGTCCGTGGCCGGACTGGAAAAGGCCAACAGCTCCGAATTCGACGAAAATACCCCACATCCTGTCATCGACCTTCTTCCGGAGCAGAGAGACATCGTCGACAAGGGTGGAACCATGCGGCTGGGGGCCTACCCGTGCAATCTTGAGGAGGGCACCCGGGCGTTTGATGAATACGGCTGTTTGGAGATATCGGAAAGGCACCGCCACAGGTATGAGTTCAACCCTGATTACAAAGAAACCCTGGAAAAGAAGGGGTTGAGGATATCGGGTACCTCCCCCGACGGACGCCTGGTTGAGATGGTAGAGCACCCGGACCACCCCTGGTTCGTTGGATGCCAGTTCCACCCCGAATTCAAATCAAGGCCCTGGCAGCCTCACCCCCTGTTCGCAGGGTTCATAGCCGCGAGCTTGAGCAAAAGGGGAGGCGCCAGTTGACGGACGGCGTTATGGCAAAAGTGAAGGTGGGAAATGTGGAGATAGGCGGGGGAGCTCCGCCGGTTTTCATTGCCGGTCCCTGTGTGATCGAAGACAGGGACAGTACCGTCAGGATTGCCGAAGACCTCGCCAGGATCTGCTCGAAGCTGGACATTCCCTTCATTTTCAAAGCCTCTTTCGACAAGGCCAACCGAACATCTTTAGAGGCTTTCCGGGGGCCGGGTCTGGAAGAGGGCCTTGAAGTGCTTGCGGCAGTAAGTAAGGAGATCGGAGTTCCTGTCACCTCCGACGTTCACAGCGCTGAGCAAATGGCCGGGGTGGCCCAGGTCCTGGACCTTGTTCAGATCCCTGCGTTTTTGTGCAGGCAGACTGATCTGTTAATTGCGGCGGCGGGCACAGGCAAGCCAGTCAACATAAAGAAGGGGCAGTTCCTGGCACCCTGGGATGTGAAAGGGATCGCCGGCAAGGTAAACAGGGGAAACAACCTCTTGATCACCGAGCGCGGCACCACCTTCGGATATAATAACCTCGTGGTCGATTTCAGGGCCTTCCCCATGATCAGGGAGCTGGGTCTTCCGGTTATCTACGATGCCACTCACAGCCTCCAGCTTCCAGGGGGCCTCGGATCGTCCTCGGGGGGACTGAGGCAATATGTGCCGCACTTGTGCCGGGCTGCCGTTGCATGTGGTGTTGACGGCATATTCATGGAGGTTCACCCGGATCCCGACCGGGCACCCTGCGATGGTCCGAACATGTGGCCCCTTGATCAGCTGGAGGGGCTATTAAGACAGGTCATGACGATTCATCGGAATTTGTTCGGAGAAGGTTAATGAACCGTAATGTGGACCATGAAAAGGTTCTCGAAAGCGCGAGGAGGGTGCTGCGCATCGAGGAGGCTTCCCTTGAAGCGCTACGCTTGAGATTGGGTGCTGAGTTCGGGGAGGCGGTGGATCTCCTCAACACCTGCAAGGGCAGGGTTGTATTCGCCGGAATGGGGAAGTCTGGTCTTGTCTGCAGGAAAATAGCAGCCACTTTTGCCAGCACAGGGACGCCATCCCTGTTTCTGCACCCCGCTGAAGGGGGACACGGTGATCTGGGCATGCTGGCAAGAGGGGATGTTCTGGTCGCCGTTTCCAACAGCGGGGAGACCCAGGAACTCATCCGGCTCCTTCCGGCTGTAAAAAGGCTGGGCATTCCTATTATCAGCATGACGGGGGGAGCCTCCTCCACCCTGGCTGCCAGGGCGGATGTTGTTCTGGATATTTCTGTGACCGAGGAGGCGTGTCCTTTGAATCTTGCCCCCACAGCCAGTACAACTGTGACTATGGCTCTGGGCGACGCACTGGCCGTGGCCATGCTGGAGGCACGCGGATTCACTGAGGACGACTTTGCTTTCTTTCACCCGATAGGAGCCCTGGGCAGGCGCTTGCTGACTGTATCTGAGATCATGCATGTGGGTGACGAGATCCCCAGGGTGGCTCTTGGAACGATCATGCGGGAAGCCCTTTTCGAGATCACCTCGAAGCAACTCGGTTTTACAACTGTTCTGGACGGCGACGACAGACTTCTTGGTATTATTACCGATGGCGATCTCAGACGGTCGCTTGAAAATCGGTCTGATCCCCTTTCCCTCACTGCCGGCCAGGTCATGACACACTCCCCCAAAGTAATTCACGCCGATGCCCTGGCCGCGAAAGCTCTTCAGCTGATGGAGAGCAACAAGATCATGAGCCTGGTCATCGTGGACAGTGAGAACCGTGTTGTAGGAGTCATCCACATGCACGACATGCTTAAGGCGGGGATTGCATAGGGCGGAGGGCGCAGGGCGGAGGGCGTTGAATCAGTCCAAGGTCCAAAGTCCAATGTCCAATGTCTAGAGGAAAGGTAGGGCGGAGAGCGAGGAAGCAAAGATAAACCGCCTGACGCGGGGACACGAAGACGCGGGGACGCGGCGAACAACCTGAACCTGAAACCCGAAACCTGGAACCTGGAACTTTCCTTCGGCAGGCTCAAAACCGTGAGTTTGTCGAACGGCAACCGCAGGTTGGCGTCATTCCGGTCCTCTGCACTCTACACACTGCACTTTACACTGCCTTATGCAAGGGAGAAGGCCACAACTCAATGAA
>JALHUC010000365.1 GCA_022865845.1 bacterium
CCGCTCCCCTCGCCTTTTCCTGCTCCAGGCTGGTTTTAGTGCCGGGAACACGGATCATGTCCCCGAAGGTGGCCACAATGACATCCTCGTCCCTGGTGGCATCCGAAAGGGCGATCATTCTGTCCATATCTTCCATGGCGGTGACACAGACGGGGCACCCCGGCCCTGAAACGAGAACGACATTGTCCGGAAGAAGGGCCTTTATACCAGCCCGGAAGATGGCCACAGTATGGCTGCCGCAAATCTCCATGACCTTGACCGGGCCATCCTGATTTTTGGCAATAAGAGAGCCAGACTTGTGAATACGGTCCACAAGGGACTTTGCTACCTTTGGATCCCTGTATTCGTCAAGATGCTTCATAATAGGCTCTAATCTGATGTCGTCCTTCTATTCAGTTCGGTCGAGGTCCACGTTTCAGGTTCCAAGTTCCGGGTTCCACGGTTGTCGAAACTCAAATCACTAATTAAAAGCCTTTTCTAATCAGGGATGAAGGGGATAAGGGGGATAAATCAAGATATACAACCATAAATAAGGTTAGATCAATACCCCCTTGAGAGGTTTTAATGGTTTGCGATCATATCCCTTTCATCCCTTTTCTCCCTGTTAAACTTGGCCTTCTGGATCTTGGATCTTAGATCGATTTAACAAATCACCAATCACGATTAACGGCTATTATTTCCTTTGTGCCTTGGGTTTGGGTTTTTCCTTCCTCAACTCTCAATTCTCGATCCTCAATTGTTTTTCCCTCTGGACTCTAGTCTCTGGACTCTGGACTCTCCTGGTCCTTCATTATCCCCATGTATTCGTCAAAGAGCTTCAGGGTTTCAAGGGCATCCTCTTCGTCCAGGACGTTGATGATAAAACCGGCGTGGACAAGGACATAATCCCCCACCGCGACATCCGGTACAAGGTCAGCAGAGGCCACCCTGGTGGTACCACCGTGATCTACCGTTGCCATATTCAGGTCATCGATGACCGTTACCTTCCCGGGAACAGCTATGCACATGTTTTTGAACTCCAAGGTTCGTGAAGGGTAAAATTCAGGATTGAGGATTCCGCATTGAGCATTAAAGATCTTAATTCCGAATATTCAATTCTAAATTCTCAATTCATTTCTTTTTGTTTCAAAAGGCCATAAACCGCTTGGCCCAGGGATATCCCGCCATCGTTTGTTGGCACCTGTCTATGGACAACCGGTTTCAAAGAGTTTCTCACAAGCACCCTGGATATCATTGAACAAAAATATTCATTCTGGAACACTCCCCCTCCCAGAGGGATGGATCTATCGATCCCGTTCAAACCCTCCACGATCCTGGCGGCGGCTTCGGCCAAGGCACGGGCCATGGTTGCGTGAAACATCCCCCCCAGTGCCGGCACAGAAACGCCTTTTTGCAGCTTGTGGAGGATCGACTCAAAGGCGGCCATTAGATCTATTTCCAGCCTGCCTCCTTCCCTCTCGACCAGGGAGTACGGAAGAATATCGGTAACACTATCGTCCGTCAACACCTCCAGTTCTATGGCTGCCTGTCCTTCATAACGAGTGTGGGTGCAGATTCCGAGGAGAGCCGAGACGGCGTCAAAAAGCCTTCCTGCGCTGGAGGTCCAAACCCCGTGGGTGCGCCTTACGCACAGACCGATGATGACCTGAATATCCTCCTCCGAAAGATCTGGAAAGAGCCCTTGTGCCACACGCGACGTCTCCGCCTCACCGAAGATCTCGAACAGGCAGGAAACAGCCATTCTCCAGGGCTGTTCGATGGCTTTTTCGCCCCCAGGCATCCAGATGGGTTTTAAATTCCCCCTCCGATCCATATGTATGCCGTCAACATGAAGGATCTCGCCCCCCCAGATCGTTCCGTTGGTCCCATACCCGGTGCCGTCAAGCGCAATCCCTACACATGAACCGGTAAGTCCGGCCTCGGCCTGGCAGCTCAGGATATGGGCGTGGTGGTGCTGGACCGCAATCACGGGAATATCAGAGGGCCACGGAACGTTCTCGTCTGTTTCCGTTATTCCTGTCGTGAGGTAATCCGGGTGCAGATCACGGACAATGATCGACGGGGTCACCTCCAGGATATCCATGAGGTGGGAGACAACCTCTTTTAGAAATTCCAGGGTCTCCAGGTTCTTCAGATCCCCCAGGTGCTGACCAATAAAGGCGCAGTTACCCCGCGTCAGGCACACGGTCCCCTTCAGTTCGGGGCCGAGGGCCAGCACCGGTTTCCCGTCCATGGGCAGATTGACCGGTGAGGGAACAAACCCCCGTGCCCTTCTTAGAACAACCGGTCCCTCATCAGGGTTTACGGGGTCCAGGCGGACGATGGAATCGTCACAGCGAAGGACGATATCCCTGTCGTGGACGAGGAACGTGTCGGCTACCTGACTCAACCTCTGCAAAGCCTCATCATTATCAGCGCACAGGGGTTCTTCAGTCAGATTAGCGCTGGTCATAACGAGAAGGTCGAATTGGGCCATGAGGAGGTGATGGAGAGGCGTATAGGGCAGCATAAGGCCGTAATAACGACTTTTGGGTGCGACGGCATGGGAAATGTTGACATCGGGGCTCTGGCGGCGTCTGAGGAGCGCAATGGGGCTTTCGGTGCTGGTGAGGATACTCTTGGCGTGCTCGCTCAACTCACACAGGAGGCTCGCGGTATCAAGATCCCGGACCATGAGAGCCAAAGGTTTTTCCTCCCTCCCCTTTCGCTTTCTTAACCGTAAAACCGCATCGGTGTTTTTCGGATCAACGGCGAGATGATATCCGCCAAGTCCCTTAACAGCAAGAACACGACCACTTTTCAGTTCTTCGATGGCTCCAACCAGGGGGTCAGAGCCTGTAACAGTTCCATTTCTATCCAGCAAAGTCAGGGAGGGTCCGCAATCGTGGCAGGCGTTGGGCTGTGCGTGGAACCTTCGGTCCGCCGGGTTATCGTATTCGCCCTGGCAATTTTCACACAGTGGGAACTTTGCCATGGAGGTGTTAGGCCTGTCGTAGGGCACGGATCTGAGTATGGTGTAACGGGGGCCGCAGTTCGTGCAGTTGATGAAGGGATACCGATAACGACGATTCTCAGGATCGAAAAGCTCCCTGACACAATCCGGGCAGGTTGCTGAATCTGGAGCGACCAGGACGGTGGGATCAGCGCCTGCGAGGCTGTGGCGGATAGTAAAGTCCCTGTAGCCTGAAGGTTCTTTCGTCAGACTTTTTATAGAAGTAATCTTTGAAAGGGGTGGCGGAGTAGTCTCGAGTTTAACCAGGAAGGCGTTAAGAGCTTCTGCCTCACCTTCTATTTCTATAACAACGCCGTCAGTGGTGTTGTTCACCCAGCCGCAAAGGCCAAGTTCCGTCGCAATACGGTATACAAAGGGCCGGAACCCGACACCCTGTACGATCCCGTCCACTGTTACCCGGTAACGCTTAATCAATGGCTATTTTCCTGAATGTTGGCTGTGAAAGAAGACACTAGACGCTAGACACCAGACACTATTAAATGGGCAAAGTTCTTAACGAAGTTTGCCCATTCATTTAACCCCTCGCCAGTCCGGCACGAGGTTTTCAGGATCTGGATCTCAGGGTTGAGGGACATGGCGTTGCGGGTGACCTTTTGAACATCGAAGTCGGTGTATGGAAGAAGGTCCATCTTGTTGATGACCATGACATCGGCCGAACGGAACATTGCAGGATATTTTAACGGTTTGTCATCACCCTCGGTGGTGCTGATAACGGCAACCCTCAAACCTTCTCCAAGGTCAAAAGCCGAAGGGCACACCAGGTTCCCGACATTTTCAATAATGAGAAGATCGGTGGATTTCAGGTCGAAATTGACCAGGGCACGCCGGATCATTTCAGCCTCGAGATGACAGGCTCCCCCCGTCTGGATCTGATACACCGGAACCCCTGTCTTGGCGATGCGTACCGCGTCGTTGTCGGTCTGGATGTCCCCTTCGATCACTCCTATGGAAAGGTTTTGGGACAGGGAACCCAGGGTTTTTTCAAGCAGTGAGGTCTTCCCTGAACCAGGGGAACTGACCATGTTCATGACAGCCACCTGCTCCTCATTGAAGAGTTTACGCAGTTCAGCCGCCAGGATGTCGTTGCGGGAAAGGACTTTTTGTTCAAGGGTGATTTTTTTGGACAAGGGATCCTCCTGAAGGAAGAATAGTGAAGGATGAAGAAAATGTTTGATCTCTATTCCTCCTTCTTCCTCCCTCCTCCCTCCTTCTAGTCAATTATTATATCCTCTATCTCCAGCTCTTCCCCCTGGAGAAGTTGTGTATCGAACCCTTCGCATTGGGGACAAACGACCATGTGCCCGGCTCCGTGGAACACCTCATCGCACGGTGTGCAGCGTATTTTAACGGGAAGGCGCTCAATGGAAAGGATCGTGTCCCGAGTCAGGTCTTTTTCACCCTTCACGGCATCGAAAGAAAAGGCCAGGGATTCGGTCTCCACACCGGAAAGGTCCCCCACCCTCAGGTTGACCCGCCTGACAACGGCAGCGCCGTGCTTCGCGGCTTCCCTCTCGACGATATCCAGGATCTCAATGGCAATGGAAAGTTCGTGCAAGGCTTTACTCCACTATTTCAGATTTCAAAATTCAAATTTCAAAAAATGATCCAAAATCCAAAAGAAGCTTATCTCGCGCGTTCGTCATGTTTTAGCATGACTCACTCAAGACGCCAAGAACACAAAGGAAATCAGGGTTGTTTAGGATTTTGTGCCTTTTCTAGACACCAGACACTAGATTCTAGACACTATCGGGATAACTCGGTCCCGGCTGGATTAAGGGCCGGCCCAGGTACTCCCGATAATCCTCCGGGTTCAGACCGGCGGTTTCCAGCACGATCTTCAGAACTTCTGGAAGCTTGGCCTGGATCTTTGGGGAAAGCTCCATGGACATGGATAGATCTTCCGGTTCAACACCGATAATGGTGGTCCTGGGTGGAGTTCTCATGGTTCCGGAAAGGTTGATGACCTCCGTA
>JALHUC010000366.1 GCA_022865845.1 bacterium
GTTTAAATCCATCCCCGCCGGGGGTCCTGGAATGGTCCGAGGGGGTCCGGGAAACAGGGATGGCTGCCTTCATGTTCAGCATTCCCTTGTGGCTTTTCTCTTTCCCCTGGGCTTTCGGGGTTAACTATTTGTATATGGATGATTTTTTGAAGGAACAGGAAACCAGTACCCAGGAGCCGGGAGCCTGAAAATAATGGGACGCGGAGACTCGGAGACCCGGTGACACGGAGGGAAGAGGAGGGCGAAAGGGCGTGGGAGTGCAGTGCAGGGCGGACAGGCCTCGGTTGTTTTGTCCAAGTCGGGATCCTATCCTTGTTTTAATTGCAATTGGTATCGCTTCACATGGGATCGGCTCGCGATGACAAGTTCGACTGGATTCCGGGTCATCGCTACGCTCTGCCCGGAATGACTGGGGTGGTGATCACTGTGTCCCCGTGTCACCGTGTCTGATTATCGTACTGGCTCCTGATTTTATCTAGACACCAGACCTAGACACTAGACCCTCAGAAAGATAAAGCCGTTGAGGCTTAATCTTTCTGAAGCCTCCGGCTCTCCGCCATTATGACCTCATAGATCCTCACCAGCGCGTCCGTGTCCATAGGGCCTTGAGTGCCGCTGGCAAGTTTCTTACGGATCTTGCCCTCCCGTGAGGGATCCAGGATCTCCATCCCGATCTCTTTTTTCACGCTACCGATCTCTCTGGCCAGGGAAGATCGTTCCTGAAGCAGTTCTATGATCCTGCTGTCCACGGTATCGATGGCGTTTCGAAGGTTGAGTATGCGTTGGTCCTGTTTTTGGGTCATGGGATAAGTCCTTGGTCGGGTATCAGGGCTAAGCGTGCTGTAAGTGCACTTGTGCACCGGTGCACTGGTGCACACCTTTGTTTATGTCTTTTCTGCGTTCTACATTCTGCGTTCTGAATTCTCCTTCTTCATATACTGCCTTCTATTGATCACCGTATCTTTTCTGTACGCCTCGTCCTGCTCGGGATAGTCCAGGGTGTAGTGCAGACCCCGGCTCTCTTTTCTGGCCATGGCGCAGCGGATGATAAGCAGGGAAACATAAACGAGGTTTCTCAGTTCGATGAGCTCTCTGGTTATCTTGAAATCCCAATAATATTCTTCCACTTCCTTCTTGAGCAGCAAAATCCTGTCAAGAGCCCTTTGAAGCCTTCTATCGGTGCGCACGATGCCGACGTAGTTCCACATGGTCCTTCGGATCTCGTCCCAGTTATGAGTGATGACAACGTTCTCATCCGAATCCACCGAATCCCCCGGATCCCAGGGCGGAATCCAGGCGGCTGACGGTGGTTCCAAGGTATCCCAGTCTTTCTGCAGGGACGCGGCGATCCTGTCCGCCATGACCAGGGCCTCGAGGAGGGAGTTGCTGGCAAGGCGGTTGGCGCCGTGGAGACCGGTGCAAGCTGTCTCGCCGCATGCGTAAAGCCCCGGGATGGCGGTTTTTCCTTCCAGGTCGGTGAGAACCCCACCGCACAGGTAGTGGGCAGCAGGAACCACAGGAAGAGGATCCTTGGTCATATCGAAACCGTACTCCAGACATTGCTGGTAGATGTTTGGGAACCGATCAATGATCTCTCTGGCTGGTTTGTGAGTGATATCCAGATGAACGAAATCGTCCCCTTTTTTCTTAAGTTCGCTGTCGATAGCCCTGGCTACGATGTCTCTGGGCGCCAGATCTTTCATGGAGTGGTAATCCTCCATGAAAGCGCGTCCATCCAGGGTCCTCAGTATAGCCCCTTCACCGCGGACAGCTTCACTTATCAGAAACGATTTAGCCTCAGGGTGGAACAGGCATGTAGGGTGAAACTGGATAAACTCCATATTGGCTATATCAGCACCTACCCTGTAGGCTAAGGCTATGCCGGCACCGGAAGCTACATCGGGGTTGCTTGTGTAAAGGTAGGCCTTCCCGGCTCCGCCGGTTGCCAGCACGACGGCGCGAGCCAGAAGAGGGATGATCTCGCCGGTTTTGGTATCGTGAACATAGCAGCCTACACATTTGTCTTCGGACGGGTGTTCGGGCAAACTTCCGCTGACAGTACCTGAAGTGACAAGGTTGAGAGCTGTGTGGTGTTCAAGGAGGCGTATTTTGTCTGATCGCCGCACTGTTTCCAGCAGGACTCTCTGTATCTCCCGCCCTGTCATGTCCTGTGCGTGGACGATGCGCCGGTGGCTGTGGCCGCCCTCCCGCCCGAGATCAAGATCACCGCTCTTGGCCATGGTAAAGTGCGCGCCCATGTCTATGAGTTCACGAATAGCCTGTGGACCTTCGGTAACGATAACCTCTACGACATCCTCGTGGCACAGGCCGGCACCGGCGTTCAGCGTGTCACGGATGTGGTATTCAAACCTGTCGGCGTCGTCCAGGACAGAGGCAATTCCTCCCTGAGCCTTGCTTGTGGAAGTATCCTCGGCCTCTTTTTTGGTGACGATGGTGACGTTGGCGAAGGTGGACGCTTTAATGGCAGTCATGAGACCTGCCACACCGCTGCCTATGATAAGAATGTCGGTTTCCATGCTAACTAGATAGCAGATATGGAAGACAGACGGTAGCGTTAAAGAGAGGTGAATAGTGAATAGTGAATTGTTAATGGATTAAAGAAATGAAATTTCATGGAATAGTGCATTTTCTCAACTGTACCCTGTTCACCGCTCACCGCTCACCGTTCACCATTCACCGTTCACAGTTCTTCTCCTTGCGCCAAACCCCTTATAAATGGTACAAAAATCAGATAATTCGGGTCAGTGAGGTGTGGGTATGTTCGAACTCCTTTCCAACGTGCAATCGGTACCTATAGATCAGGACTCTCTTGCCATGGTTCACCGCGGCATGAACAAGGTTCGTGTCTCCGTGGGGGAACACAGCTCGGAACCGTCCGAAGTGTACATCATTACAGGCCGATCCAGTGGGAACCTGGAATCCTATGTTATCTTCTACATGTTGGAGCCAGGGATACACGTGGTCTATGGGTGTGATGAGAACCCATATTCCCCTGACCGGAAAGAGCAGATTATTGAGGAGGCAATTGTTTTCGTTGAAGAAATGGGATCGATCCTCGAAGAAGTCCCGTGGGAGACGATGACTCCCGACCAGAGGTCTGCCTGGGTTGAAAAAGAGATCCTATATGCGGCGCCGGTAATTGCGGAGTTGGAGAGACTGGATGAACCGGAGGAGTTGGCAGATGAAGATGAGATCGAAGCGGTTGAATACGAAGAGATCGATGATGAGGAACCTGAGGAGGCAATAGTTCAGGAGGACTCCGATCTTGAGGCCACGGAGGATGTCGCTGACATCAGTGAGGACGAAGTGGAGCAGACTCTTACTGATACCGGTTCGGATGAAAATCCGTCAGTGTCCGAAGATGACGATAAATATTTTGATGATGTGGTTTCGGAACCTGAGGATGTTGATGAAGAAGGTGTTGATGGTGTCGATTCTTCCGGCATGGAAGGTGTTGTCATAGCTGAGGGGGATTTTGATGAACTTCTAAAACAGGCCTTTTTAAAACCTGATGTTGCTAATAAAACCAGGTTAAATAAGAGCAAAAGGGAGACGGTAAAGATCGAGGAGGAGTTTTTTGTTCCTGAAGAACCAGCCGATGCCCAGGTTGACGATGGGATGGTTGAGGAGGAAACGGAACTGTTCGGGGCCGTTGAGAGCACTGATTTGGAGGAGGAAAAGGAAATACCCGAGGAGCCTGAAGCAGTTGTGCAAAAAGCGGTCGATTGGTCCAGTGAAGAGTTGGCTCTGGGCGCAGTGAATGCTCCTGCAGGGCCCAACGACAACTTCCTGTCCGCCAAAAAGATCAGGATCGAAGTAATAAGGTTTCTCTCAAGGTTTTAAAAATTACTGAATGTATCCGGGAGGTTGGGAGATTTGAAAATACATATGAAAATCGTGGTCTTGCTGTTTGCCCTGCTATTACCCTTGTTGAACCTTTCCTGTGCGGGAACATCTGAGCGGAAGGCAACCGATCAGAGAGAAGGCGAGATTCACATGAAGTTGGGCTCTAACTATCTGAGTAA
>JALHUC010000367.1 GCA_022865845.1 bacterium
AACAGTGGGGTCAAGGTTGCCCTGGACCGCTTTCTTTTGTCCAAAGGTCCTCCTGGCTTCGCCGATGTTCTGTCTCCAGTCGATGCCGATGACATCCGCGTCAATGCTGTCCATATGATGGGCGAGATAAGACCCGTTGTTGATGTAATAAATGACCGGGATGCCGTCCCGCTTCAGGTTGGCGATGACCTTCTGCACCGGCTTGAGGGAAAACCTGACGTATTCGGGATCCGCCAGAATACCGCCCCAGGTATCGAAGATCTGTATCGCCTGAGCACCCGCGTCAACCTGGGCGTTGAGATAGTTGATGACGACATCTGCCAGGAGGTCCATCAGGTAATCGGCCAGATCCGGCCGGGAGTAGATCAGACCCTTGATGTTGTGGAAGCTCTTTGTGGTTCCTCCCTCCACCGCGTAGGTCGCCAGTGTAAAGGGTGATCCTGAAAAACCAATGAGGGGGACACGCCCATCCAGTTCCTTTTTGATCATGCGGATAGCATCCATGACGAACCCTACGTCCTCATGGGCTTCGATCGGGCGGAGTGCCTTAATGGAGGCCTCATCCTGTACAGCCGAAAGGACCGGACCGACCTTGTCCTCGAAAGCTACCGAAATCCCCATAGGCTCCAGGGGAATGAGAATGTCAGAGAAGAGAATGGCGGCGTCCACGTTGAGGAGATCGATGGGAAGAAGGGTTACTTTGGTAGCCAGTTCCGGTGTCTTGCAGAGGGTGAGAAAATCAACCTGGCCGCGGACCTCCTGATATTGGGGCATATATCTTCCGGCCTGGCGCATGATCCAGATGGGTGTATGGCTTGTTGGGCGCTTGAAACAGGCATCGATATAGGTGTTATTCATTTGTTTGTCCCTCTTTTTTCAATTCGCGGAGGACCTTCGCCGGCACGTGGTCGCAGAAAGGTTCCTCTTCCATATAATCGTCCGAAATTGCCAGAGCCCTGGCCCGGCATCCCCCGCAAACACTGATATATTCACAGGAACCGCAACGGCCCTTGTAGTCCTTGAAGCTTCTCATATCCTTAAAGAGCTCGCTGCTGTCCCATATCTCCTTGAAATGCTGCTGTTTGACGTTGCCAGCGGACTGGGGAAAATAGCTGCAAGGCTGGACCTCGCCCCGGCTGCCGACAAACGCGATGGATTGCGCGGCAATACAGCCTTTTCCACCCCCGGTGCCGAACTTGAGGTTCCTGCGCGTAAAATCGAGACCCTTGGCTTTGGCCTCCTGTTGTACGATGCGATAGTAATGAGGGGCACAGGTAGGTCTGACCAGCATGTCCTTTTCTTCAAGCTCCATCTCGAAATGCCACTTCAGGATCCCGTCGTAGTCTTCCTTGGAGATCAACTCCGCCATGAGATCTTCGCCCCGTCCCATGGGGACGATCATGAACATGTACCAGGCGGTGGCTCCCATCTTCTTGGCCTGTTTGTAAACGTTGGGGATGTCATCCTGGTTGCGTTTGGTAAAGGAGGAGTTGATAAGGAACTCGATGTCGTGTTTTTTAAAAAGTTCTGAGGCCCTCAGTGTGTCTTCGAAGGCGCCTGGCTGTTTGCGGAAATCGTCGTGGATCGCGGCAGTGGAGCCGTCAAGGCTCAGAGAAACGATGCGGATGCCAGATTCTTTAATCTTTTCGCAGATACTGTCATCGACCAGGGCGCCGTTAGTGGCCATGGCCATGCGCAGCCCCTTGCTTGTACCGTAGGCGGCGATGTCGAAAACATCCTTTCGAAGGAGCGGCTCTCCGCCAGAGAGAACAACGACGGGGTGGGCGAAGGAAGTGATGTCGTCGATGAATTTTTTGGCCTCGTCAAGGGTGAAATCGCCCTCATCCGAGCCCATGTCTGAGGATGATCGGCAGTGGATGCAGTTGAGGTTGCACTTACCGGTAATCTCCCAGGCGAGCCATTTGAGTTCGAAAATGTTCTCTTTAATGGGGATGGGTTGAGCCTGTGTCAAGGTGATACCTCCTGTTCGGGTCCGCCTTCTCCCTTCCCGCCGTAAGGCTTTGAAGAATGCGTGTCCCAGCAAAGCATGCAAATTTATCATAATATGCCGTAAAGTAAAAGATACCCCTGATTCCGGTAATGTGAATGGAATGCCTTCAGGAAGACGAAGTGGAAAATGGAAAGTGGAAAGGAAAAAGCGAGCGTGACAGTTCATTAGAAAAGAATGTCACATTGATGTCCTGGGCAGTATCTGATAAAGCTAGATGACCTGCCTGTGGGCAGGTACCTTTTCGTCACGAAGGGAGTCCAATTGGGCGATAATGAGACCAGCCGTATCATCAAGGCTTTATTAGAGGAGGTTATCTCCAAGGAGATTCATCCTGTCCTCCAGAAGCTCCACAGGGGCCAATCGGACAACAGGCGGGTGTTCCGCATGATGGCCGAGATGGTTACCGGTATGGAGGTCATGTCCAAGATCCCGGAATCGGTCAGTATTTTCGGGTCTGCCCGCTGCGGTCCTGAGGATGAGGTGTACAAGGCGGCCCGCAGTATAGGCAGGCGTTTTGCCGAAGAAGGGTACGGAGTGATCACGGGTGGAGGTCCCGGGGTCATGGAGGCGGCCAACCGTGGGGCGTTCGAGGGGGGAGGGACTTCAGTGGGTCTGAATATCACCCTTCCTCATGAGCAGTCGTCCAATAAATATGCCAACGTAGAGCTCACCTTCCATTACTTTTTCATAAGGAAGGTCATGTTCGTCAAATACGCCAGGGCTCTTGTCGTCCTGCCAGGGGGGTTCGGGACTATGGATGAACTTTTTGAGTCCCTGACCCTTAAGCAGACCGGTAAAATGCAGAAATTTCCCATCATTCTCTTCGATCAGTCGTACTGGGGGGATCTGTACAACTGGCTGAAGGACAAGATGGTGGCAGACGGTTACCTGGAGGAGGATGAGTTGGAGCTGTTCTCCATGACCGATGATCCCGGCGAGGTTGTGGACCGGGTTCACAGGTATTGCCAGGCACAGAAAACCCGGGAGGAGCCGTACGTTTCCTACGTGGAGTCAGAGGAATTGTCAGAGGGTTTCTGATCAGCCATGGCAACTGTCCCCACCTGGGAGTGGGTAACCATTCTTTGCTGTCTTTTTTTCTCGGCTTTTTTCTCCGGCTCCGAGACAGCCTTCGTAAGTCTGTCCAGAGCCAAATTCCAGGGGCTTCTGCAGACCAGGAACAGGGTGCGGGACCCCTTGAAGATCTGGGTGGACAACCCCAGCGGCCTGCTTACCTCCATCCTCATCGGGAACAACCTTGTCAATACCGCAGCTTCCGCCATAGCCACCGACATCGCTTCCAAAGTTTTTAAGAGCAGTGCACTTGCTGTGGCAGTTGGAGTCACGACCTTTGTGATCCTTGTCTTCGGGGAGATCACGCCCAAGGTGATGGCCAGAAGGTATGCGGAAAGGTATGTCCTGTTGGCCGGATATTCTCTGGTCCTTTTTCATTACCTTGCCTGGCCGGTGACGTGGATCTTTAACGGGCTGACCCATGGGCTTGTCCGGCTGACAGGGGGCGACCTGGACAAGGATTTTGTCACCGTGCAGGCTGACGAGATCCAGCTCCTTGTTTCCATGAGCGCCAAGGAGGGGGGTATTGATAAGTACCCGGCCCACCTCATCGACAGGGTCATCAGGTTCCACGGGAAGACCGTCAAGGACGCCATGGTGCCAAGAACCCAGATCGTCGGACTTGATATTTCCGACGATGTTAATATGGTTCTTGAGATCGCCAATAAAAGCGGACATAGTCGGCTGCCCGTTTACAGAGAACACCTGGACGAAATGGTTGGGGTGTTCCACGTTAAGGATCTTCTCATAGAGCCGGCTTCCTCCTGGGACAACTATCTCCTGGAGCAGCACCTGCATCCTCCTTACTTTATTCCGGAAAGCGCTCAGCTGGGAAGGATCATTAAGGAGTTTCAGAAAAGAAGTATTCACATGGCGGTGGTTGTGGATGAGTTCGGGGGAACGGAGGGGATTATCACTCTGGAGGACGTTCTTGAGGAGCTTGTGGGCGAGATCCAGGATGAATTCGACCGCGAGGTGGTGATGATGAAAAAGCTCCCATCGGGGGCCCTGGAGGTGTCCGGACGAACGCCGGTGGAAGATCTGGCAAGGGTCTTCCCCCACTGGGATGGGGAAACCCCCTCCAAGACGGTAGGCGGACTCATCATGGAGGTGACAGGAAGGGTGCCCTCACCAGGGGAAACGGTCTACACGAAAGGCCTCAAGTTTACGGTGTTGGGTTCCGACGAAAGGCAGATCAAGAGGGTTCAGGTGGAAAGTCTCCTCGATGGCACAGGGGAAGAATTATAGTTAATGCGATGAGTAGTATGATCCAGAACTCCTAACGCATAGAGCCTCTCCTTTACATCTTTTCCTGTGGTCTACATCAGTTTTCCATTGCCGCAAAATTCCTGACAAAAAGCTGAAATTACTTTGCTCGAATCTTGTAGCAAATACTTTACCTGATAAAATAGAATGTTACATAACCGTAAGTGCGAAGTGTTAAGCAGTTATCACACTTTTCCACAGATGTGGAAATGCTGTGGATAAGGCTATTATGGAATGACGGTTGAGAACTGAAAGCTTGAATCTGGGTTGCCTCAGGTTGGATCGAGTTTCCTCTTTGGACTTTGGACTTTGGACTTTGGACTCGCAGAAACCGTGGGATTCTTGCCTCGGTTTCTGCTGTATTCACATCCGCAGTAATCCTGCCTGTAGAGCCCGTACTGCTTCGTCATTTCAACGCTTCGTTTAAAACCGTCCTGTTTTTTCAGGTCGGTAGGAAGGTACTCGACACCGAACTCCTCACCGGCTTCAGCCCCCAGCCGGTTTATCATGGCGGCGTTCTTGTGGGGACTGACCGTCAAAACGGCCGCGAAAGCGTCGAAACCCTTGTCACTGGCCAGCCGGGCCGTAGTCCTCAATCGTTCCCTGATGCAGACCTCACAACGCAGGCCTTTCTCAGGCTCCCCTTCCAGGCCCTGGACGCTTTCAAACCATGTTTCAGGTTCATAGGCGTCCGCAGTAAAGGTGAACCCCGTTTCACCTGCCAGGGCATCCATGGCATGAAGTCTCTTTTCGTATTCTTCCCCGGGATGGATGTTGGAGTTGGAGAAAAGGCCTTCTGCGTCCCAATCTGAACATAGACGTTCTATCCCGATCGTGGCGTCGGGGGCGCAGCAAATATGAATTAAAAGCTTCTTTTTCATAGTTTTAATGCGGCCGTCCATAGCACGGTATCTTCTGCGTTATCGCCCCTCGGAAAGCCTCACCGTATGTCACCATATACGCCTCCGGTGTTCCTCGGACCTCTGGCCTTGAACCTACCGCACTCTGAACGTCCTCAAAGGCAAAAATGGCGGTCGGCCCTTGCATCCCCTCGATCAAGCTTGGGGCCTGAGCCTGTCGAACAGCTGACGCACTCTAGCGAGCCGATAAGAGTGGTCCATCCAGGTGCGACCTACAAGCACTTTCCCTCGGCAATCCTCACGTACGATATCGTGTACGTTCCGGTTCCCTCGTCAGTCGAGCCTCGTACCTGGCGCACTCTTAACAGCCGGTAAACGCATTCCATCCAGGTGCGACTTACAAGCGCTTTCCCTCGGCAATCCTCATCCCGCCGCAGGCGGGACTCACGGTTGCCTCGTTGGTCTCCCTCGACAAAGCTCGGGACGGTGAGTCACGCCCATGGCGTGATCGAACCGGAGCCTCGCATATGGCCCACTCTGGAAGACCGATAAGAGTGTTTTGTTAAGAACGGCGACTTCTGCGTTATCGCACCTCGGAAAGCTTCGATCCCGCCACAGTCGGGACTGCGCGTTCAGTTTCTGATGTTTAGTGTCTAGGGTCTAGAACCCAGAACCCGGAACCCGGAACCTGATCTTCCTCCTCCCCCATTCCCTGTTCCACCAACACTCCCATATCAGGTGAAAAATATTCATACTTGCATTATTTCTCTAAAGCATATATAAATCGCTGGTTTTGCGCAAAGGTGTTTAACACCATCATGTTAATTAATGATTCAGGGAGGATGTAAAGATGATCTGTACAGTTTTGAAGGAGGAGATCGATTGTGTGTTCATGACCAAGCAGGGCTGCCACTATAACGGCGGCCACTGTGAGCCTGTTGTTCAGGCCTGTGAAGGATGTGGTCACATCAAGGAAGTAGACGAGGATTATTACTGCGTGACGAGCGCCAACCCTTCGGCCAAGTGGAACCTGGGTATCTGTAACTACGCTACTCACGTGGAGAAGGAAGCACCGGTTGTGGCCAAAGCGAAAGTGAACCCGCTCAAAGCTGCCAAGAGGGCCGCCGCAGGCAGGTAGGAGATAAGACCAACTGAAATAGAAAAAGGGCGGTTCCTTTCGGAACCGCCCTTTTTTTGTTACGAAAGCAGGCGTTTCTGTGTTACTCGCCCACGCTCTGCATTGGCCTCTTGACCACCAAGGCAAGAACCGCGCCGATGACGGACATCACGGCCAGCGTGAGATAGACCTGGTTATAACCAGCGGAGAGGTTGCCGGCGGCCTTGGCTTTCACCATGATACCGGCGAAGTAGCCCGGAACTATGAATCCGCAGACACCCCAGGCGGTGAACATGATGCCGTAGTTAGCACCAATGTTCTTTGCGCCGAAATAGTCAGCGGTGAAGGAGGGCATCAGGGCCAGGTAACCGCCGTAGGCGAAGCCAACGACACACAGGCCGATGAGGACCTGCCAGAAGTTCTGTGCGTTCCTGAGGAGGAACAGGCAGGCGACGACATAGGTCGCGTACATTGTGGCGGTGGTCATGTTCCGGCCGATCTTGTCTGAGGTGGTACCCCAGGCCAGGCGTCCGAGACCGTTGAACAGGGACATGATGCCGAGCGCGGCACCTCCCGACATGACCGCAGCGCCCTTGGAGAGCTCCACGATGATCGGTTTGGCCTGTCCGATGGCGGTAATTCCCACTGCTGTTCCCAGGAAGTACATGATCCACAGGCAGTAGAACTGCCAGGTCTTCAGCATATCAGCAGGAGCATAGTCCTCCTTGGTGGGAGCGCCGGCCGCCACGGGCGGCGACCATCCGGGAGGCACATAACCTGCGGGGGGGACCCGGTAGACCTGAGCGGCACCGATAACACAGATGTAGAAGGTGACCGCCATGATAATAAAGGTTCTCGGG
>JALHUC010000368.1 GCA_022865845.1 bacterium
ACATGATGCGCCGGGTGGCCTCGATGCCGTTAAGGCCGGGCATCGTGATGTCCATGACCACCACATCCGGTGACAGCTTGCGAACCAGGTCGATGGCTTTTTGGCCGTCTCCCGCTTCCCCCACGACGGCGATATCCTCTTCCGCTTCCATGAGAAGGCGCAGGCCCTTGCGTACAATGGAATGGTCATCGACCAGGAGGACTTTTGTGGTCATTTTTTCGTTTCCCCTACGATGAAAGGGTTTTCATGGGCACGGTCAGTGTGGCCCTGCACCCCTTGCCGGCTCCGGAGGTGATCTCGAGAGATCCCCCGAAATCCCCCATCCGCTCCTGGATACTGAACAACCCGAAACCTGCTTCCGATGGGCCCGGGTTTGATAACCGGCTCGGATCGAAGCCGATCCCATCATCATCAACGGCGATCTTCAGATCCCCTTCGCTGGTTTTAATGGACACAACCACCCTGTCGGCCTGGGCGTGCTTGATGACGTTGGTGAGCAGCTCCCTGACGTTGCGGAACAAAATAGCCTTCAGATCATCTTCCAGCAGCTTTAAGGGCTTGTCGACAAGAAGTTCGGTGTCTATACCGTGTTTTTTGGAAACCTGCTCTTCAATCCAGTCATTAATGGCGGCCTCAAGGCCGACCTCTTTGAGCAGGGGCGAACTCAGGTCAAAGATCAGGTCCCTGGTGTCCTGAATGGTCGCAAGAAGGGACTGTGATACCTCTTCGATGGCCGCTGCCACTTTGTCGTCAGGCAGATCCTTCCGTACCCTGGCAAGCTGTAACCGGGAAAAGGTCAGGGACTGGCCGACGTGATCGTGAAGGTCGGCGGCCAGACGCGACCTTTCCTTTTCCTCTGCGATGGTGAGCTGTGAGCTCAGATGCCTCAGGCGGCCCTGGTATTCCCTTAGTTTTTCTTCGATTTCCTTCGCCTCAGTTATGTCCCGGCAGACGCCCAGCAATCCGATGGGATCACCATCGTCCCCTTTTACGAGAGAGACGGAGGCCTGAACATAGATAAAATTACCATCCTGGCGGGTCTGGCGGATATCACCACGCCAAGAGCCAACCCCGCTGACTGTCTCCAGCACACCATCGCGCTCAACTCCAAGGTATTTAATGTCTGTAAGCGTCCTGAATTCCTGCCCGACGGCTTCCTCCACATCCCACCCGTAGATCTTTTCAGCGGCCGCGTTCCAGCTACGGATCCTGTAGTCCATATCCACGGAAACGACGGCATCGGAAGCGTTTTCCACAAGCAACGCCTGATAGATCAACTTCTCCTCGGCCTGCCTGCGCTCGGTGATCTCCTTTTCAAGGGTTGCGTTGACATTCACCAGATCAGCCGTACGCTCCCGGACCCGGCCGGCCAGTGACCTGTTCCATATCACGATAAAAACAATGATACCGAGGGCGACAGCGGCGACGGCCGTGATCCTTCTCATAACATCGGCAGGATTGACGCCGTATTCAAAATGGGCAGTGGACCATTTATTGATGATAGCGGTTTTTTCCGCCTCGGGAATGGAGTCAAGCCCCTTGTTCAATATACTATGCAATTCAGGCCAATCGTTCCTTACCCCCATGGCGACTGCTGCATCCGACAAAGAACTTGGAGCGGAGGCCTTAAGGTTCTGGAATCCGAATCCGTTTATCATGGCAGGCGTGGATAATATGCCGCCTATAAAAGCAAAGGCCTTTCCCGAGGAAACCGCACCGAGGGCGCTTTTATTGTTGTCCAGGATCAGCAGGTTGATATCCGGGAAATTCTCGGAAAGCTCCTTGTGGACAAGATAGTCTTTTACTACCGCTACCGTTTTGCCGGACAGGCTTTCCATGGAGGCGACAAAGGGAGCATCATCCCTGGTGAAAATAAATTTGGGTGAAGAAACATATGTGTCAGTAAACAGGATCACTTTTTCCCGCTCCGTGGACGGTGTCAGTGACGGGAGCAGGTCAGGTCCTGTATGTTGAATCAGTCCCTGGAGATCGGCGAAAAATGGAGGACTGGAGGTCACATACTGGAATTTGATCCCGGTACGTTTTGAGATCACGTCAAGGAAATCAACGCTGATACCAAGGGGTTTGCCGCCTTTAAGGTAGGCATAGGGGGCCTGATCGCCTAACCGAACCCGAATCGTGTGATCCTGCTTCAGCCAGGCCTTTTCCCCAGGGCTCAACTCAACCGTTCCTCTCGGCAAAGGGATCTGAACCCACTTCTCCACCAGTTCGTTGACCTCGTTGGGAGGAAAGCTTGCGATCACCTTGTCCATAATGGAAACCAGTTCCGGCCAATCGGACCTGATGCCCATGCCGAACCTGGTGGTGTATCCA
Organism: bacterium; assembly: GCA_022865845.1. GTDB lineage: Bacteria > BMS3Abin14 > BMS3Abin14 > BMS3Abin14 > BMS3Abin14 > JALHUC01. The sequence goes on from JALHUC010000368.1 coordinate 2,335, forward strand.
AAGAAGGTGTATTTTGGTTCAATTCCGGTGAGCCTGTATTTCGAGATCAGGTAGCTGTTGGCAGACAATCCAACGAAGAAGTCGGCTTCGCCGCTCTGGATCTTCTGCAGGCCCTCCTGGGCCGTTTTTACATGCAGTATCTCTGCCTCAGCGGCATAATTCTGGACGATATGTTTTGAAAAAAATATTTCCTTAACGATGGCGACCTTTTTACCGGCGAAATCCGATGGACTGCTAAATTGGGTGTTGGACGAAGCGAATACGGTGGGATATGCATTGAAATAGCCTGAACTTTTTAACAGTCCCAGTTGGTCGGCGAGATCCGGATGAATGGAAAGAATGCCGTCGATTTCCCCTTTCTTGACTTGCCGGAGGAGGATCGGCGCAGCCTCGATGCGCAGGCGGATCCTGGTTCCCAGCCGACTGTTGATCTTTTCCAGGAATTCAGCGTAAACACCCGAGAGGGTGCCATCGGGGTTGACGATGACCATCGGCTCAAAGGCGTTGCTGCCCCAGAACTCAAT
>JALHUC010000369.1 GCA_022865845.1 bacterium
AATACTCAAGAAAGACGGTTTTTACATCGTTTCTCTTGATTCGGCCGCGATTGATTCAAGAACACCCACCCGCTCATCCTTCCCTGGTTTCGGGCGTATCAGCCGGTCGGACCTGGCCTCCATGACACGTCAGCTTTCAACACTGCTAAGGGCCGGCCTTCCCCTGGTGCAGGCATTGGAAGCGCTGGTGGAACAGATGGAAAAACCGGCTATACGAAAGACTCTTTCCGGAGTCCGAAACCTTGTCAACGAAGGGGCCACCTTCCATGAAGCCCTGGCCCAATATCCCCTGGTTTTCCCAGGCATATATGTACAGATGTGCCGCGCGGGAGAGACAGGGGGTTTCCTTGAAAAGATAATGGAAAGGCTCGCCGATACCCTGGACAGGGAGGTGCGCCTCAGGGGGAAAGTGGTCGCAGCGCTGGTCTATCCCATGGTGATGACAGTCCTGGGCACCACCTTTCTTCTCTTTCTCTTCGCCTACGTTGTCCCCCAGGTTGTGGGTATTTTTTCCGATTTCGCGCAGACGCTTCCTGTCCCCACCAGGATCCTCCTGTTCGTAAGCGGGATGGTATCCAAATACTGGATACTGTTTCTCGTGATGATAGGGGTGGCAGGGATATCCTACCGCGCCTTCGCTCGCGGTGAGAAAACGGGGCTTGCCCTTGACGCCTTTAAGCTAAAGGTTCCCCTGTTTGGTGGTCTGGCGCTCAAGGTGGCCACCGTAAGGCTATCCCACATCCTCGGGACACTTCTGACAAGCGGTGTTCCCCTTATCAAATCCCTTGAGATTGTGGGGGATGTTCTGGGCAACAGGGTCCTCGTATCGGCGGTTCGCGACGCCAGCCGGCAGGTTTCCCAGGGAGGGTCCCTTGCCCAGGCTTTCAGGACCAGTGGTGTATTTCCTCCCCTATTGCCGAGGATAATAGCTATAGGTGAGCAGAGCGGCGAGCTTTCGGAAATGCTCACCGGTGTTGCTGAAACCTACGAAGAGGAGGTGAGTCGGTCGGTTCAGGCCCTCACATCGATCCTGGAACCTGCGCTTATCCTCATTATGGCGGTTGTTGTCCTTTTCGTGGTTATGGCGATCCTTCTGCCCATCTTCGAACTGAACCAACTTGTAAGGACGGGATGAAATCCTTATACGCGGAGGAACGCAGAGGTAGATAAATTACGAATTTCGGATTGAGGATTGCAAAGGTTTAATTTCGGATTGCGAATTCAGAATTGAGCATTAAGATTCTGATTCTGTATGAAGGTATTGATTATGTGTTCAACACAAAATGCTCAATACGGAATGCTGAATCCTGAATGCATAATGCTCAATTCGGAATCAAACGTCCCTGGCGCCTTGGCGTCTTGAGCGACTGAAAGGAGTGGGCGTGAAAAATAAAGCTTCAAGCGTACAAAACGGCTTCACCTTAATCGAAGTTATGGTTGTCATGGTGATCCTCGCCACCATAGCCGTATTCGTGGTTCCCAAGTTCATGGACGAACCTAAAAGAGCCCAGAGGGTCAAGGCTCAGGTGACCATTTCCACACTCGAAACAACCCTCAAGACCTACTACCTGGACAACGGATTCTATCCCACCACGGATCAGGGACTCGAGGCCCTGGTGATCGAACCGAACACCGATCCGATGCCAGGGAAATGGAGGAAAGGGGGATATCTGGAGAAGGGTAAGATTCCCAAAGATCCATGGGGTAACGACTACATCTACCTTTCACCGGGGCTGCACGGGGACTTCGATATTATCGCTTATGGTCAGGATCATGTTGAGGGCGGTGAGGAGTGGGATGCGGATATCGAATCGTGGAACCTTGAATGAGATCGGTTCCCGGCGATCACCAGACGGTTTCACCCTTTTGGAGATCGTCATCGTTGTTTCCGTCATAGCTCTGTTCATCGGGCTGGCGGTTCCCAGGCTTCCTGACGTGGCTGGCATGAGGATCCACCGTAATGCGCGCAAGGTGTCCATGATGCTTCAGCTGGCCCGGACCAGGGCGGTTTCCCTGAGGCGATACTACCGCGTGGATGTAGATCTTGACACCAGCGGTATATCGGTTTCCTACTTCGGCCCCGAGGGAACTTACGTCCCGGACGATGAGGTTCGTCAGTTCAGCCTGCGGGAGGGGTTCATCGCCGATGTCGTCAACTCCAGTGAAGGGAAGGTTCTTGAAGGCACCGGCTGGGTGAGGATCTCTCCTCGCGGATTTATCGAACCTGCCCTCATCCACATAAAGGATGAACAAGGGCGAGTCCTTACGGTGGCACCGTCCCCGGTTAGCGGGCGAGTACAGATCCAGGAGGGGTACACCGACCTCGCTGTGAGGTAGGGACCCTGTTGCCTTAATGAGAGATATCAGATCCCAGAACGGTTTCACCTTGCTGGAAGTGATGGCGGCCCTGTCAGTGCTTGCCGTAGCTTTTGTGGTGCTTCTTCAGACTGACGGTCTGAACGCCACCCGTACCCTTCACGCCGAGCGTCTCATGGGTGCGGTTCAACTGGCCGGCGAGAGGATGGAAGATGTGTTCGCATCTGGTTCCGAAGATCTGTTCTCGGATAAAGGAGAACTGGATAACGGGATCTTTTCCTGGGACAGGACTGTATCGGACACTGCGTTTGAAGGTTTAAAAGAGGTCCGTCTGACCGTCAAGTGGAACGAGGGAGTCCGGGAGGAGAGCTATGTGGCGCTGGCATACCTTCCCCGTTAAACAGGTGGATGAAAGCGTCCAAACCGAACAGAACCAAAAGGGCATTGCTCTTATCCTGGCGGTGGTCTCCGTATTTCTCCTCACGGTAGCTGTTTTTCAGACCAGGGCTGGCGTTAACCTTGCCGAGGAGATCGCCCTGAGTTCCGCCCATGAGATGCAGGCCCTTTACATGGCCAGATCCGGCCTGGCTTTGGTTCGAGAGGCACTTGCTGAGGACGAACTTCAGGTGGACTCCTATCAGGATGACTGGGCCGCGGCCAACGCAATGGGGGCTGTACCTATTGCCGAGGTGGGGTGGGCCATCGGCAAGGTGTCTGACGAAGAGGGTAAATTCAACGTACTGGATCTCGTCAACGAAGATGGGGAGTCAGATGATAACACAGATTTCGCGGCCCAAAGGCTGGTTGACCTGCTACTGAACCTCAACGTTCCTGAAGCGCGGGCAGATGAGATCGTTGACAGCCTTATCGATTGGATGGACTTTGACGGGTCAGTGACCGGATCAGGCGGGGAGGATCTTTACTATTCTTCAAGGGATAACCCGTATTCCTGTCCTAATGATCTTCCCACTGGTATAGATGACCTTTCCCTCGTCAAGGGTATTGGTCCTGCCCTGCTATATCTGGGTGAAGGTGAGATCCCGCCTCTGATCGACTTTGTCACCGTCTATGGTGACAAGAAGGCGGGAGACACTTTCCGGCGGATCAACATTAACACGGCCTCTGTCGGAATGATCCTGACTCTCAGTCACGAGATGGACCGTCAACTGGCAGAAGAGATCGTGGAATCCAGGGATGCGGAGCCGTTCAAATCTGCCGCCGAGATAAAGGATGTGCCGGGGTTCCCCGATGAGATGTACAATGCGGACATGGGAAATAACATCAAGTTGGCTGATCTTATAGATGTTTCCAGTGACCACTTTTCAGCCAGCATCATTGGTGAGACGACCATGGCGTCGAGCAAGGCCTACGGTGTTTTCAAAAGAAAAGGAAGTTCTGTTGAACTTGTTTACTACCGGGGGTTCTGATAACTTCAGTACCCAGCACCCAGTACCCAGTACCCAGTACCCAGTAACCAGGAGAAAAATCTTGATTTTTAAACTGCGAATCACGAATCACGGAAATTAACTTTGTTTGAA
>JALHUC010000038.1 GCA_022865845.1 bacterium
CACGGCGTGCCGCCCAGATCAGACCCAGCGTTTCACTCACCAGGTCTTTCCGGTAATGCTCGTAGTCGTGCTGGTACCGGGCAAGCACTTTGCCCAACAAGATTGGGATATCCTTTGCAGCAAGGTATTCATCTAAACGTTCATCTAACTTTTCATGAGTACCGGTCACGCGCAGTTCATCCAACAGGATTTTCAGATAGAGCGGATTGGCAACGGCCGATGAGTTAGCAAGGCGGTTGAGACGGGGATCGTCGAGTTTCTTCCCAAATCTTTTTAAATAATCAACTGTCATCCGCCGGCGCTCCTCCTTTGTGAGCGGCTGGATTCGTAGTGTTGGCCATGCCTGTTTTTCTATGGCCTCCAGGGTATCACCCGGAAGGGTGGAAACAAAAAGCCTCAATGCCCCGGTAAATGGTTTTTCGGGGAGCCAGCCTAACAGGTGGCCATGGTCGCGTTCCTCCAACTGGTTGAGGGCATCCAGCACAACAATAAAGCGAACCCCATCACGTTGTGCTTTAATTCTTGCTTTTGCAAGCCAGAGTGAAAAATCTCTTAGTATGTCATCATTAGTTTTTGGTAGTTCATCTTTATCTTCGCTCCATCGTTTAATCTCAGCCATAAGCCTGGTCATAAGTTTCCAGTGTACGGCGCTGTCGTGTGTACCTCCAATATAATGCTGAAAAACAAAATCCTTTGGATGGGCTTTGTGCCAGCGATCAATCCAATTAGCAAGCAAGGCAGACTTACCGCTGCCGGAGTCGCCCAACAATACAAGCGGAGCTCCTTCCTCGGCAGCATGGCGATCAAGTGCTTCAAAATAGTCGGGACGGCCAATGTAAGTGCGGCGGCGAATTTCAGCAAAGGCTTCATGGTCGCGGTCTTCGCGGTCTAATGGGTCAGGTATATCCACTTTCGGGAACTGTGCTTCAATAGCATCCTTAAGCTGTTCAAGGACAAGAACTGCCAACGCACCAGGATCAGGATAAGTCTCATGCAGGGGGATATTCTTTTCTTTACAGGTTTCGCGAATGAGATTCTTTAACGTAGTTTGCTTTTCGGCTGCATCATCATTCTCTGGCAGGAAATCCGATCCTTGTTTCCTGGCATAAGCCGGATCACGGAAATAGAAGAAAGCACGCCCGGCCATCTCAGGGTTGTTGAGAACCCCATGCAGGATTTCCAGTTCGGTAATGCTTTTACTCTGATGGTCTTTGAGCCAGGGCTGTTCTTCTTTTAAATCATCATTGAAAGCATCATCGCCTGGCACCGAGCCGTAATGCTCGCCCAGTACACCGATGAAGAATGGGCGGCAGGCCCGTATCTCATCTAAGCAAAACTTAAGGGTCTCTTTACGGGTACTTTGCTCCTCGGTAATGCCCCAGCGGAGGTCAACCTCCACCAGTTCTACCTGTCGCTCACGGCAGAAACGGCGCAGTTCCGGCCAGGTGTGGGTCATCAATTCGTTACGGTCTTCGATCATATCCTTAAACGTAGAGGAGACGAAGACGCGGATGGAACGCTTCTGCTGAAGCATATTATCTTCGTTCTGATGATTTGAGTTATAGTTCATCTTGTTACCTTTTAAAAACTTTTATAAGATTAAATTATAGGGATTTCCTTTTTTGATCAGCTTCCAATTCCCCACAATTTTCCTCCAATTCCACCCTCTGACATGCTGAAATAAGACTACCACACTCAAACTGACTAGGTCAAAGACTCAAAAATCATATAAATTTTACCAAAACCTACAAACCGATAAGTTCAAGATAGACTTCTCCATGGGATCAGCAAAGAGCAGCCAAGAAAGCTCTTATAAATACTCCCCGCTCTCCTCGTCCGCCATAAGGAGTTCCTGTTGGACAACTTGTGGCGGAGGCGGCCGTTCGGAGTCAAAGGTCAACTTGAGATGGCGGATGATCCTGTCGATTGCCTTGGGATCTTCGATAAATGAGATAATTTTCATCTGACCACCACAGGAAGGGCAAAGCAGCGGATCCACTTCGAAGACCTTCCTTATCATCTCGGCCCAACCTCTGGAAGGCACAGAGTTCTGCTCATCTTCAATGATAAGCGGAGGAGAAGGAGCCGCCACTGCCTTGCGCATCTTCCCTCTGTGGGCATTGGAGTAGAGGCCGTAATAGCGCACCATGACTTGGCCTTTGTCAGGAATATGGGAAGTGACTCTGGCTATAAACTCCAGATAATCCATCGACTCTTCCTGTGAGCCGTGCTTATCATATTGATAGCGGACCTTGCCTCCTTCAGTCACCAAGACATGGATATGGGGATGAAAATTGATGCGGGCACCAAAGGTCTGGATCACGGCCACGACTCCCGGCGTGATCTCCAGGC
>JALHUC010000370.1 GCA_022865845.1 bacterium
CTTGAGCTACCTTTGGATCATCTGCATTCGATGACATGCCATTCCCTTAAATCACATGACTTTTATTGAGCGCCCAACGTTTGAACTCTGCCGGCGCTGGAGGAGCGCCCGCGACGTAGGCGGTCGGAGGATTTCCATTGGGGTCGGGTCCCACTTCCTTACAAAAGGTAACTGTATCAAAATTCCAGGGTCGTATCTTACCTTTTAAGATTTTGGCGTTTGCCCTCAATCGATCTTAAGCCCTATATGAACGACTAGAATCCGGTGTCAGAGCACAGTTAAATATTGCTGTCATTTTCAATTATGGCACACGTGACGGTGGTCATGTAGTTAAAGGCTGAGCCGTTGGTTCGTTAGTGCGAAGTCACGCCAAAGGCGTGATAAGAAGGTGGGCTTGCGACCCGAAGCCTTGCGCGAAGGGTTGACCTGACCCAACGGTTTGCCCAATCTTAAACCCTAACGACCCCAAGGTCTTCCGACCTTAAGACCTTGGTTTTGGGTTGTTTAACTGCCAGTCTCATCATAGTGTATGTCCAGTATAATACAATCGAAGCTAAACGCAGCCGTTGGAGGGTATCTTTATGGGTAGTGGAAAGAACTGGATATTGATCCTTATGGTGCTGGGCATCATCTATTGCGCTCCCCTTCCCGGCCTGGCCCAGGACCCGCAAGCCGACGATGAGGGGATCGGACTTATTCTCTCCCTTTCCACCGTAGAGCAGTTCGAAGCGGACGTCGGTGACAGCCAGTTCGACGTGTCGAGCTACCTGGTAAAGTTAGACAAGAATCTCGTACAAAGCCGGGGAATGATCCTGAACCTCGGGGCCTCCTTCGTGGTCTCGGACTACTCTTTCTCGGGCCTTCCTGCAGACCCCTGGAGCGATCCCTGGAAGACGATACAGAGCGCGGATACAGGGTTAGCCTTCATCCTTCCGACCGGGGGAAACTGGAGCTACCTTCTTGCCGCCACTTTGGGCTGGTCGTGGGAGGAGGGTGCCGATGTCGCCGAGGGGCAGGTCCAGGGGATCATCGCAGCGGCGACCTACGCTTTCAGGCAGGACCGTCATCTCGGGTTCGGCGTGGGGGTGTTCGAGGGCCTCGAGGAGAATATGATTTTCCCCTACGCCGCGGTCTCCTGGAAGTTTAACGAGAAACTGTCTCTCAGCAACCCTCTCCGTGTAGGGCCGGCAGGACCCGCAGGTCTGGAACTGACCTACGACGCATCCGACACGTGGCAGATCGGTGGAGGGGTGGCTGACAGATTCTTCCGGTTCCGGCTTGACGACGAAGGCATCGCCCCTGACGGCTTCGGGGAAATGACCGGTGTGCTCACCTGGGTGAGGGCCTCCAGGCGAGCAAGCCCAAAGGTTATGGTGGATATCTACGCGGGAGCGATCCTGGCCGGGGAGGTCTCTATGGAAGACAGCGGCGGCCGGGAACTGGAAAATGATTCCTTCGGCACAGTGCCTCTGGCGGCTGTATCCCTGGAGTTATCGCTTTGATCCCGGCGTCGGTCCGAAGTACGGAGGACTTACCCACACGGTTTATCCTTTAACCTTTATCCCTTATCTCTTATCTCTTAGCACTGTTTTCACCAATACTTCGCCTTCTCCGGGAAAATCCACCTCACCCCTCCCCTCGGATCTTCCGTGTCTCCCTTGTATCGTGGTATCAGGTGCACGTGCAGATGCATGACCGTCTGGCCGGCGGCCTCACCATCGTTGATGCCGATGTTGTAGCCGGCAGGGGAAAACTCTTTGTCTAACGCCTCCTTCGCCTCGTCCAGGGCCTGAAGGACAGCGGCCTTCTCTTTGGCTTTAAGGTCGAAGAACGACTGAACGTGCCGCTTGGGGATGATGAGAGTGTGACCTTCGGAGACGGGGAAACCGTCCCGGATGGTGCAAGTGTAGTCGGACTGGGAGATGATCCGGTCGGGGGGAAGAATGCAGAAGGGGCAATTGATCGCAGCCATGATAAATCTCCCGGGGAAGCGATGGTAAGACTAATCTACCATAGGCGTAGGTATGGTTTCTATAAATGCGGCAAAAGTTTTAACGCAGAGTAACGCAGAGCGGCCACTGGAAGGCCGCACCGCAAAGGGCCGCTGTTAAATTCTTGGGGACCATTGGGGTCAGGGGGTGATGGGCTGTCCCCAATGGTTCAAATGGCTCACAGTTCTTGTTGACCTTTTTATAAATGTTTTATATGGTGCGCATATCACGCACTAGGGAGCACAATGACATACCAATATGAACAGTTCGACAAAGCCTTACGATTACTGGACGGCCGCCTGGCGATAGGCGCCGCACCGAACTACAATCTGGTTGTCTGCGGCGGAACAGCACTGATGGCAACCGGACTCATAATACGAACCACAAGAGATGTCGACATCGTAGCACTGGCGGATGATGAGGGCGGCTTGATCGACCCCGCTCCACTTCCCGACCCTCTTGTCAAAGCAGCGAAGGAAGTCGCTAACGACATGGGGCTCCCGGAAAACTGGCTCAACAACGGTCCCAGCAGCGGTGAAGGAGGAATCTATCGTCTTGGCCTTCCTCATGGGTTTGCTGATCGGTTGAGCTGGAAGAGGTTCGGAGAGAAACTGACGGTCGCTTTTATCGACCGGATAGACCAGATCCATTTCAAGCTGTATGCGGCAGTTGACCGATTCGGAAGTTACCACGCCACAGACCTTCAGGAGTTAGAACCGACAGATGATGAGCTGCTGGCAGCAGCAGCCTGGACAAGGACCCATGATCCATCCGAGGGCTATCTGGAGAGCCTGAAGATGTTTTTCAGGAAGTTTGGTTATGAGCATCTCGCTGACAGAGTTTAAGAACACGGTATTGAACAGACTGCTCGATCTGTTGTGGAGGCAGTGGACCGCCATTGGAGTAGCCGGATACAGTAGCTATGAGGAGTCTAGTGTTGTCGATTCTGAACCTCTCCTGATGCTGACCTTGACGGTTGCCCGGTACGATGCGCGGCTTTTCGACGAAGTCATGGACTGGCTCGACGTCAACGGAGAGTTTTTAAACGTCCAGCGGCTGCAGAACCTTGCAAAGGAATATGACTATCAGGCCAAAGCTCAACTAAGTTCTGTCGCACAAATTCTGGGAACCAGGTCGTCTTATGCTCTCAAGTGGAACAAGCTGGCCTCGGAATACTCTCACAAGGAGCCTGTTCCTCTCTTTTTCATGAAAGACGGGCGCCCGATGCCCTTGCCGGCGGCCATGGACGACACTTTTCGCAATCATGGGCTCCTTCGCCCTGTTTACAAAAGCAAAGGGCTTTCCCAGCCTTTTCCAGGGGAAGGGATGCCTGCCCTGCTTCTTCGACTACGGGCGCTGTTTGGTGTTAACATACGTTGTGAGATTCTCTGTCTGCTGGGATCGGTTGATGAGATCCACCCTTCACTAATAGCCAGGTTGATCGGGCAGGCTCCGCGAACGACACAGAACCTGCTGGCCGGGATGGTCCATTCCGGAGCGGTCCAGGTCAGGACTCGCGCTCGCGAAAAATTCTACTCCCTTTCCCGGAACACGCTCGATAATCTGCTGAGACCTGAAGGCCCTACTCCATGGGTGAATTCGGTCCCACTGTTTAGAGCCCTGGAGATTCTCTGGATTGGTTTGTCCGATCCGAAACGTCAGGCCCTGGACAAATTGATGCTGGCCTCAGAGTGGCGGCGGTTGGCAAGAGATATGAGACCTCTGCTCGGCGATGCCGGCATGGGCCAGTCGTTAAGAGATGAATCATTGTTCAAAGGGGAGAAATATTACGACATCTTTGTGGAAGACATTGATCGTATGATCGCCAAGCTTTAGGCAATCGATGAACTGTTATTGACCCAATCAACCATCAGCAAAACAATCAATTAAAAAATACCGTTTGTCATTCCGGGGCGAGTGAAGTGAGAACCCGGAATCCAGTGGCGTTGCAATATAAAGCGGTGAGAGCTTTTTTACCATCAGCCGTCGCTTACCAATGGGGATATATTGGGGTCGGGTTTGCTTCATCTATGTGAGATACCTCACCTCCGCCAGATCTCTGGGCACTATTCGCCTGAAGTGATATTTCGGATAGCCCATGGTGATACTGGCATAAACCTCGCGGTCATCGTCCAGACCAAGCAGCTTCCTTATCTCCGGTACCCTGTTGCACGCCGGCGGGATAAGATCATTAAAGCATGTTCCGATATCCATGGTTTGAGCCATCATAATGGCGTGAAAGGCCGCCAGGAGACAGTTCTGTTCACCCACCGGCTCATAAACGGGACTGTGAAAAAGAACCAGGGCGGGACAATCTCTTAAGATCTCATTGCTCTTTCCTTCCTTGTACCAGCGGATGTACCAGTGCATTCCCGGCATGACGAAATCCTGTAACGCTCTGAGTCTCTTTTCGCCTGCCCGGCGCTTGATAAAGAGGCGGGCCACAGGGTTGTTCAGGCTTTTTCCCAGCCCTTCATACATTCTGTAGGCAAGCTCGGAAAGGGTCGCCAGCGATTTCCGGTCATCGATAACAATAACACCCGTCGTCATCCTCCCTGTTCCAGTCGGTGAGCAGTGAGCAGCATTGATGATCCGGTTGATAATTTCCCGTGGAACCGGATTTTCCCTGTATCTGCGAACAGAGCGGCGCTGACGCATAAAGGGGAGAAGCCGATCGCCGTCCATCTCGAGTTCCTGAACCGGATCGAACTCCCTGCCGCTGAAACATTTAACCTCAATGGCACAGCTCGGACAGACAGCTGCGCAGTGGCCGCACTCCATGCACAGACTGGAACGCTGAGATGAGATCACGGTCGCCTTCATACCACCGGTCTCGACTACCTCGGGGATATGACGGGGACATACGTGTCCACACACACCGCAGGCTCTGCACAGCTCCTGATTTATGCTGACGGTCATGACCCACCTCCAAGGCAAAGCCGCCCTCTTGAATGGAAGGCGGCATGATTATCAGATCTTATTGAGTGTAGCCCCCATCTCCCCAGATAGAAGAACTATTCTACGGAAATGTGCGTGAGTTTGTAAAGGTGGACCAAAGGGCAGTACCAGGTACCTGGTGCCTGGTACCTGGACTAGGAACCAGGACTAGGATCTAGGTGCTGCTTTTTGCCACAATTCACGGCCTGACCCCAATGGTTCCCTATTCACACACCAATATTTTCCCAACCCTGAACAGGCTCTAACTCACCGCCCGTCCACACACCCAGGATCTTGAACGGCTCCCGAGCTTCCTCGCGAAGTTTATCCCACCCCTCAGGGACACCCTCATTAAAGTGAAAGTCCAGGTGCTCTACATCTTTGAGCTGCTTCTCTACTCTCCCAAAAGACGGAC
>JALHUC010000371.1 GCA_022865845.1 bacterium
AGACACCAGATACTAGAAACCAGACACTGACAAGCAGCCCTTGACAGGACCGTATCGTAGTAGTCCAATATAAGGCATGGAATGGCTGCTTGTCATATTCGCTTACATTCTCGGTTCCGTGCCCTCCGGTGTTGTGGTGGCCCGGCTCATGGGGGGTGCTGATCCCCGTTCTGGCGGGTCCGGAAATATCGGAGCCACAAACGTCCTGAGGACTCTGGGCAAAAAAGCTGCCGTGGCTACCCTGGCAGGTGACTTTATCAAAGGGGTTGTTCCGGTACTTATTGCCGTGGCCCTGCTCCCGAAAGGCTCTTTCCTCCTGTACCTCACCGCCATGGCCGCCATATTGGGTCACGATTTCAGCTTCCTTCTCGCCTTTAAAGGGGGCAAGGGAGTGGCCACCACCATCGGCGCGATAACGGTTTTGAGTCCTTTGGTGGCTCTCCTGCTCCTGGCCACCTGGATCTCGGTGGTGGTTGTGACCCGCTTCTCTTCTGCCGGGGCCCTTACGGCGGCCGCCATGAGCCCCATTTTTGCGCTCTTCGTGGTCAAAGACGGCCGCTTCGCTCTCTTCTGCGTTGCCGCCGGCGCGCTTCTCATCTATCAGCACAGGGTGAATATAAAGAAGCTGCTGGCGGGAACTGAGAATCGAGTTGGTAAAAGCTAGAATGTAGAACGCAGAACGCAGGAGAAGTTCAAAAGCTAATCCACCGCAAGGAACGCGGGGACACGGAGAAAAGGCTGACACATCGACTGAGAGATTGAGCGAAAGGGCAAAATCTAAATCTGAACTTACAAGCGGCCTTTGGCCGCTTTTTTGTCATCGCGAACTGAACCCTGTGTGAAGCGATCCCGGTTGGTATAAAAGCGAAAAGTGCTGTCTCTCGCAGCTTGTCCCACCATAGCTGAAAGCGACGGCGGAAGGCGCAGAGTTCGCAGAGGAAGGCTTTAATCTCGGGGCGAAGATCGGTTACTAAAAAAGGCCATGTTTTTCACCACAGCTTGTCACGGCGTAGCTGACCTGTGAGGGCATAGCTACCAGCGACGCCCCAAAGCGAAGACGGAAGGCACCGAGGACATCCTTCGATCCCGCTAACAGCGGGACTCAGGGCAGGCAGGGCAGGCGGTATGACCCCTTTGGTTCTCCCAAAAAAAGTTAAATGGCAAGACCTCAAGGTTCCGGTACTGCGTGGAGATGGGGTCACATAAATGTAATTGACAAATATCTTACTTTTGCCATAGTTGATCCATATTGAACGCTGGGAAAGGCCAGGCTGTGGCGAGTTCCGTTTACCATTAATTTTTGCCAGGGGTTGCATCAGGTCCATAACGAACCATCAACCTGTTCCGGCAAAAGCCTGACAACCTCTATCACAAGACACTTTCCTGATCCATAGCCTTCAACCAATATGGGATCTCACGAAACCGGGCCGTTGCATCCTCAACAGCAGTGGGCGGCCGTCATTTAAAAATAATCGAGGGAAGATATGTACGAAACATTTGAATTGTTCACTCTACTGACGGGGGTAGCTATTGCCTTGTTCATCCCCTTGTTTCGCAAGGCGATCGCCCAGGAACCGTTCTCGCGAAGCCTCCTCGCCGGTTTTTTCTTTTTCATCCTCAGCCGATTTTTTACGGTTTTCGAGGGGCTGTTTCTGGAAAACCTGTTCAACCACCTGGAACACTTATGCTACCTGGCCTTCTCATTAGCCCTGTTTCAATGGGTTCTTAAGCGCAAGAGAGAGGCCAGATCATGAACCTTATTGCTCTCATCGACCTCGCCGGTGTGCTTGTGCTCCTGGTGTCCATTGTCCTGATGCTGAAAAGCTGGAAGACTCTTGTCCAGCGGGCCGAAAAAGGCCTGATCGTTTTGCTAATTGCCCTGGGCGCCCTGCTCGTTAACACAGGAAACTTTCTTGAGTGGGCAGGGATCACCAGCTCCATGGATCCATTGGAGGACTACCTGCAGATCCTGATCGTTGCTCTTTGGGGCTTCGTGTTCGTTACCATCTTTTACGAACGCGCCCAGGAAGCCGCCTGGAAAAGTGAGAGCAGGTTCAAGAACCTGCTGGAGCACACAGCGGACGCTGTTTTCCTTCACGACAGGGAGGGACAGATCCTCGATGTCAACACCCAGGCGTGCTTAAGCCTCGGCTACGCACGGGATGAACTGCTCGCCCTTAAGATCCGTGATTTCGATATAAGTGAGTTCGCTTCAGAGGATGAGCTGCAGGAGTTCTGGGAAGGGGTTCATGCGGGAGTGCGGAGCACTACCCAGGGGCTCCACCAGCGAAAGGACGGCTCAACGTTCCCTGTGGAGGTCAGGGTGGGGCACATCCCTTCGAAGGAGCAGGCGCTTTTTGTGGCCATAGCAAGGGACATAACGCAGCAGGTTGAAAAAGACCGCAAGCTGCAAAAGACTGCAGAGCGATACCGCCTGTTGGCGGACAACGCTTCCGATGTTATCTGGACCATGGATTTTGGCTTTAACTACATTTACATAAGCCCTTCGGTCGAGCGGCAGCGCGGCCTTACCGTGGAAGAAGCCCTGGCGATGCCGCTCGACAAGGCTGTGACAAAAGAGTCCATGGATAGAACACGAAATATCTTTGCAGAGGAAATGACCCGGGACGGGCTGGAAGGGGTGGACCTCAAACGGGCCAGAACCCTCGAGCTTGAATATTTTCACAAGGATGGGCACATCATCATCGGTGAGGTGACGGCGAACCTGTTAAGGGATGAAAACGGCAAAGCCGTTGGGATCATTGGAACGACCAGGGAT
>JALHUC010000372.1 GCA_022865845.1 bacterium
ACGGCGCCCTTTCCATCGGCGGCTTTATTATCTATCCTTCCAGGATCCAGGACGTGATCCATCAGATGCCCGAACTGGGGCCCTTCCATGTCCTCCTGGACTCGCTCCGGGGGCTGGATCGGCTGCTCATCAAGGTGGAGGTCAGGGACGGGGTTCGCACACCTTCATCTGAACTCACCCACCGGCTTACCAGCGCCATTCGATCCTACCTCACCGTTACACCCATCGTGGAGATCATGCCCCCCGGGACTCTCGCTATGGGGGAGGGGATCTCCTACAGGGTCCTCGACTACCGTCGGGGCAGCGGACGATATGGGGCGGCGGATTAAGCGCCCGCTGAGCGGGCACAGTCCAGAGTCCAAAGTCCAGAGTCCAAAGGGGTAAAGAGCGTCCAACGACCAACGTCCAATGTCCAACGGTGTAGATCCGTGAATATAGGACGTAGAAAGCAGGACGCACCCTTCGACAAGCTCAGGGCATGAAACACGGAACGCAGAATACAGAACGCAGAACCCAGAACCCAGAACCCAGCACCCAGAACCCAGAACCCAGAACCCAGAACCTTAAACCCAACCCAAAACCTCAAACTTCAAACAATTTCTACCGACAACAGGCAAGTGCCACTTCAAACTACGCGGTTGGCCCCGCAAACCCCCGTCCCCCACGCGATTAAATATAATTTGGTCTGGTCTGACAATTCTAAATGACCGATTTAAAAGTGAATTATGGTCTGTTAGATATCTACGCTTGAGGGGTTGAGCCTGATAATAAAATAGCATTCTACCCACGCAAACCCCTTGCAAACGGGAGAATCTGGTTGTATACTGCCCACAGTTCGGACCTTCCCGGGGGATCCCCCGCACGCTCCTTAACCCCCGGGGAATAACGGAAAAACCGACAAAATCGGCTTGACAAAGGATGAGGTGTAGTGCTACCTTTTCTCGAAATCAAGGTACGATGAGTGTCCACCGGGTAGGGAAAAGTCCAGGTTCCCACATGGGACCCGCCTTTGGGTGTGGACGCCCGGTTTCAGTTATAGAGAAAGGAAACCAAAAGAAAGGAGGGGATATCCGCAGGCTAATATCCTAAAAGTACCAGGAATTACCCGGAATTATTTTGGTTGCAATCGAATTGACTTATTAACAAACTTTAACAACAAACCCTTAAGAAATTTAAGGAGGGAAAAATGAAGAAACTTTCAATCATTCTGCTGGTTTTGGCTTTCGCCGCTTCATTCGTGAGCGTTGCCCTGGCCGGTGACATGTCAGTACGCGGTTACTTCACCCTGGATGGTGAAAAGGTCGACGGGATGGACAGAGGTCAAATCCCAGGCGGCAAGAACTTTAACAAAGACACCTCAGAGGCCTGGTTCGACAACGAAGTGAAACTGTACTTCACCTTCACAGAGGGCGACGTGACCGCCCACTGGCGCATGGAAGTCAGCGACACCGAGGGCCTGTCGTCCGCAACCGGCACCGGTGGCAACATCGTTGACGATTACTGGGTAAAATGGCAGATCAACGACTCCTTCGCCTTCAAGACCGGTGAGTACTTCCACGGCTGGGGCCTGGACATCGCCAACGACGTCTTCGGCGGGTACAACCTCGAGCTCATGTGGGGCAACGATA
Source organism: bacterium (assembly GCA_022865845.1). Lineage (GTDB taxonomy): Bacteria > BMS3Abin14 > BMS3Abin14 > BMS3Abin14 > BMS3Abin14 > JALHUC01. The sequence continues at coordinate 1,629 of JALHUC010000372.1, forward strand.
CCATGGACGTTTCCGCTGCTATCATGAAGAAAGCTGAAGCTGACACGACCACCGGAGCTGGTAGTTACGAAGATGCCGACACAGATATCATTTCCCTGGACGTTGACTTCAAATCGGTCGGTCCCTTCACCAAGCTGGCCGCGCACTACGCCATGGGCGACGATGAGGTTACGGATGAGTCCGCCACCCTCATGGGTCTCGAGTGGGGCGTTCCCATTGGCCCAGTCTCCTGGATGGGTGAGTACGGCGCCTTCGGCGGCGACTTCGACGGTGACTACATCTATACGGAGTTAGGGTTTGATGACCTGGTAGGCTTGGGCCTTACCCTGGGTTACTTCAGCTCCTCCGAGGACCTGGCTGACCAGTACGAAGAGGATTGGCAGCCCTTCCAGATCCTTCTGGACGACGTTAGCGCCGCATCGGCCACTGTTGGCAACACGAACAACGCGAACGCCACGATCATCTTCGTGGGCGGCAACCACAACTTCACCGACAAGCTGAATGTGGGCCTCAAATATGCCACGGCCGACTTCACCAAAACCCCGGCTGGCCTTGATGATGCTGTCGGGACGGAGATCGACGTGACGGCCTCCTACAAGCTGGCCGACAACATCACCTACAAGGCTGCCGTTGGCTCCTTCAGCCCCGGCGATGGTCTTGCAGGCGTGGTTGATGATAGCCTCACCAAGATCTGGAACCGCATCACCTTTACCTTCTAGGATCACACATCATGCTGTTGAAAGGGCCTCCTCCGGGAGGCCCTTTTTTTTGTTCAAAGCCCGAGGTCCCAAGTCCAAAGGTTGGCTTGATACAGTTGCTCTTGGTAAACAATCCTGTCATTGGGCTGCCCACGTTTTTTTCGAGGCATTCACCTCCGGTGTCAGAGTCCTTGCTGGTTTTTGCCTTGTTAACGGGCCACAGTGATCAATAAAATGAAACACCCTTCTGGTATGACCCCTGGTGTCAAAGACTGTTGGTCAAGATTCACCCCCTCACTTTTTTGGTTAAAGTGGTCAATAGTGAACCGGAAATATGTGGACATACAGAACTCCAGCTACTATTATTCGACCAAGCGTAACCTTAACTTAACGGTAACAGTTATTCTGAAAAGGAGCGGGGAACATGAAAAAGGTATTTATCGTTGGAGTTCTTGTAATGGTAATGGCAATGGCGGCTCCGGTTATAGCCTTTGAAAAGGGGACCATCAGGCTCGGTGCGGGCACTGGCGTTTTAAGCACAGGAGGAGGGTTATCAACCGTTTCTCGTGATTTTGATAGCGGCGGTAACATGGACATTGACACCCTGGCGTTGGGGGGAGGATATTTTCTCACCGAT
>JALHUC010000373.1 GCA_022865845.1 bacterium
CGAGGCCTGAGGCGCTTATCCACGGGATCATGACGCTTCAAATGAAAATCGACGGGCAGGTCAACTTCGCAGCCAGGCCAAGGAAGATCGACCCCGGGTATCGTGGACCGAGTGGGGAGGAAATGGTTTGACGGTCAATTTCAACCGCCAGATTTTTCCAGGAATCGATCCGGAGAAACATCCTGCCGTAGAAGCCCTGCGCCGCGATTTCGCATCAGCTGTCCTGGATGTTAAACACTCCTGCGGAGAGGTCTGGGCGGAGGTTTCGCTCTCCGAGGCTATTGGGGCCCTTACGCTGCTGAGGGATGATCCGGTCCTGAATTTCGATTTTCTTTCGGACCTGACCGCCGTGCACTGGCCGAAGCGGGAAGGGGCCGAGTTCGAGCTGGTCTATCAGCTCTATTCCATCTCCCATCGCCATCGATTCAGGGTCAAGGTACCCCTGGCCGACGGCCAGAATGCCATCACTGTTTGTGGTCTATGGCAGGTGGCTGACTGGCTGGAACGGGAGGTTTACGACATGTTCGGGATCCATTTTGAAGGTCACCCAGACCAGAGGCGGATTCTTAACCCCGACGGCTTTGAGGGACATCCGCTCCGCAAGGAGTTCCCCCTCAAGGGCCGGGTGCGTTGGTAAGGGAGGTATAGGTGGCCAGGCAGGAAATAATGACCATCAACATGGGGCCTCACCACCCCTCCACCCACGGTGTTCTCCGGGTCATCCTTGAACTGGACGGCGAAGTGGTCGTCAATGCCATCCCGGATATCGGTTATCTCCACAGGGGTGTTGAGAAGCTTTCAGAGGACAGGAAATACCTTCAGGTCCTCCCACTGACAGACAGACTCGATTACCTGGCATCGGGTTCCAACAACCTGGCCTACATCCTGGCGGTGGAGAAACTCCTCCAGATAGAGGTTCCGAGGAGGGCCCAGTACATCCGGACCGCCATTGCCGAGATCACTCGGATCATGAGTCACCTGGTTTGGCTCGGTACCCACGCTGCCGATATCGGTGCCGTTACGATGCTCATGTATACTCTGCGTGAACGGGAAGACATCCTGGACCTCATCGAGGAAACGGCCGGAACACGCATGATGCCAACATATTTCCGCCCCGGTGGCGTGGTCAGGGATGTTCTCCCTGATTTTCAGACCAAGATACAGGCCTTCGTCGACAAGTTCGACGTCAAGATCAACGAATATGAGAGACTCCTCACCAAGAACCGGATCTGGATGAACCGCACCAAAGGTGTGGGTGTTATCAGCCGTGAGGATGCCATCAGCCTGGGTCTCTCCGGACCCGGGGCCCGTGCCTCTGGAGTGGACTGGGACATACGTAGAGACGAACCCTACGAGGTTTACGATGAACTGGACTTCAAGGTTCCGGTCCTCCCCGAAGGTGATGTGTACGCCCGATACATGGTTCGTCTCGAGGAGATGAGACAGAGCTCCAGAATGCTCCGGCAGCTTATTGATGGTCTGCCGGAAGGGCCTTTCATAGAGCGCTCCCCCAAATATGTTTATCCCGATAAGGAACGTCTCGAAGGGTCTATAGAGGCCATGATCCACCACTTCAAACTGGTGGTCGATGGTCTTACTCCCCCTGAAGGCGAGGTCTATTCCACCATCGAGGCCCCCAAGGGTGAGATCGGATTCTACATCGTCAGCGATGGCAGTCCCATGCCTTACAGGCTCAGGATACGCCCCCCATCATTTGTTAACCTCCAGTCTCTGCTGACAATGGCCAGAGGGAACATGCTGGCGGACGTTGTGGCCATAATTGGAAGCCTTGACATCGTGCTGGGGGAGATCGACCGATGACGAAAAGCACCGAAGTCTTCAATCCCCAGGAGTTCTCCGACATGAAGGGCATTCTGGCCCGCTATGACGAACCGGCTTCAGCTATTCTCCCCCTGCTACACTACGTGCAGGGTGTATATGGACACCTTTCCGAGGAGGCACTGACTTTTGTGGCCGAATTCATTGGTGTTCCCCACGTTCGGACGTTCGAGGTCGCGACTTACTATACGCTGCTCTTTACAGAACCCGTGGGCAGACATCTTGTTCAGGTGTGCCGGAACCTGAGTTGTCATGTCAACGGATCTGAGGACATCCTTCAGGCTCTCAAAAGCAAGTTGGATATTGATGTTGGTGCCACGACATCGGACGGTACGTTCACACTTGTGGAGGTGGAGTGTATCGGCGCCTGTGATCACGCTCCAGCCATAATGGTAGACGGAGACCTGCACCGGAGTGTCACAGTGGATTCTGTCGGTATGATCCTGGATTCCTACAGAGAAAAGACATGAGTGAATTGAAGATCCTTACGCGAAACATAAGCAGGCCTAACCCGGCCCATATCGATTCGTACCTGGTCAACGAGGGATACGTAGCCCTGCCCCGCGCCCTCAACGAGATGACCCCCGAAGATGTCATCGACGAAGTCAAATTTTCTCGCCTGCGAGGACGAGGGGGCGCCGGTTTTCCCGCCGGGATGAAGTGGGATTTCGCCTCGAGGGATCGCAGGAAGCCGAAATACATCATATGCAATGCTGACGAGGGGGAGCCGGGAACCTTCAAGGACCGGGTGCTCATCGAGAACGATCCACATGCCATCCTGGAGGGGATGGCCCTGGCCGGTTACGCTACAGGCGCCGAGAAGGGTTTTATCTACATACGAGGGGAGTATCCCGACGGTGCGAAGATCCTGGAAAGGGCTATCGCCCAAGCCGAAAGCCGGTCTTTCCTCGGTAAGAACATCCTCAATTCCGGTTTCGATTTCTCCGTGACGGTACACCGCGGTGCCGGCGCTTACATCTGCGGCGAGGAGACAGCTCTCATTGAATCCCTGGAAGGCAAGAGGGGACAGTCGAGGATTCGCCCCCCTTTCCCGGTGAATGTGGGATACAGCAACCTGCCGACCATAGTCAACAATGTAGAGACCCTGGCCTCCGTTGCACCCATCATCCTGAGAGGCTCTGCCTGGTACGCGTCCATCGGGACGCCGGAATGTCCGGGTACGAAGCTGTTTTCAATAAGCGGGCAGGTCGCCCGTCCAGGTGTTTACGAACTTCCCATGGGAGTAACGCTCAGAGAACTCATCTTCGAGCACGCCGGCGGTATGAGGGAAAACAGGTCCTTCAAGGCGGCCTTCCCCGGGGGCGCCTCCTCGGCCTGCCTCGATGAATCCCAACTGGACGTCCGGCTGGATTTCAATTCCCTGGCCGCGGCGGGGAGCATGCTGGGTTCGGGAGCCGTCATTGTCCTGGACGACAC
>JALHUC010000374.1 GCA_022865845.1 bacterium
GACATTTTCGTTGATTCCGGACCTATCGTTACGACCAAGGGACGTCTGCAGAACCAGAACTTCGCCTACAACGCCAAGAGTAAGGGTACGGAGCCTTATTACCCCATAGTGGTCCTGGTTAACGGCGGTTCAGCCAGCGCGTCCGAGATCGTCGCAGGCGCGCTTCAGGATTACAAAAAGGCTATTCTCATCGGCACGACCACCTTCGGCAAGGGATCGGTCCAGACCATTTATCGACTGGGAGACGGGTCAGGCATGAGAGTAACCACCGCCAGGTACTTCACCCCTTCCGGCAGGTCCATCCAGGCTACTGGGATCGAACCGGACATCGTCGTCAGAAACCACACCGGCACACCCACAGGTCACGTTAGAGAGAAGGACCTGACCGGGCACCTGGAGAATAATCAGGTGAAGGAAGACAAGGATGTGAGTGAGGATGCGGAAGAGGAAGCCCCCTCCATGGACATCATCCCCGAGGATCCTGCTGAGGACGTTCAGCTCATGAGGGCCATCGACCTCCTCAAGGGTCTGGAACTGTTCAAGGACCTGAAGAGCGCAGCCGACACCAGGGTCAAGGAGTAGGAAACTGGCCGCCGCTTCAAAATCCGGGCGGCGAAAGTCCCGGAAGAAAACAGCGAAAAACACAAACAACCGGAACCTGCTCTGGCTGCTGGTTCCGGTTGTTGCCGTGATCATGGTCACAGCAGGGGTTGTCCTGTACAACCTGATACCTGTCAAACCTCACTTGCCCCCTGTTGTGGACAAAGTCACGATCCCTGTCCAGCCTCTGAAGATGAAGGTAGTAGCTGTTATCATTGACGATGTGGGGCACAGTAAACCCGCAGCCAGGCCCTTTATCGAGATGGATCATCCTGTCGCTCTTTCCATCCTTCCTGGGCGGACCTTTTCCTGGGATCTCGCCGCTGAGGCTGCAGAGCGCGGCAAGACGATCCTCCTGCACCTGCCCATGGAGCCAGAGGGTTATCCCGGGATCGACCCCGGTCCGGGGGCCATCCTCCTATCTCAAAGCAGGGAGGAAATAAGGGAAGTTCTGGAAAGGGATATCGCCTCGATCCCCGGGGTCGTGGGTATCAATAACCACATGGGTTCCAGAGCAACCACTGATCCTATAATCATGGAGACTGTGCTGGATCTCATTAACAAAAAGGAACTCTTTTTTATCGACAGCCGGACTTCTCCGGAATCCGTTGCCTTGAAGCTTGCAAGAGAAATGGGGATACCGTCTGCCAGACGAGATGTGTTCCTGGACAACATACCGACCCCTTCCGCCATCGATGCCAGGACCGATGAACTCCTGGACCTTGTCGAAAAAAGAGGGTGGGCCATCGGGATCGGTCATGCCAATGTCGAAACAGCTAATGCTCTGGAAAGAATGGCCCAAAAAGCCAACCAGAGAAACATCCAGTGGATATCTTTAGAAAGCCTTATTGCCTATGCTTATACTGGGAATTGAGACATCCTGCGACGATACCGCAGCAGCAGTTGTCCAGGACGGCAGCCGGGTGCTTTCTTCGGTGGTCCAGAATCAGGACGACCTGCACTCCCCTTTTGGTGGGATCGTCCCGGAAATGGCCTCCAGAAGACATCTCGAAGTGATCGATTCCGTTGTCCGCCGGGCCATCGAATCTGCCACTATATCCCTTGAGGAACTGGATCTCATATCGGTCACAGCAGGACCAGGACTGGTTGGGTCTCTTCTGGTGGGCCTCTCCTACGCCAAAGGCCTTTCCTACGCCACGGGCCTTCCCCTGGTTCCCGTGGACCACATCCAGGGGCACCTGATGACCCTGGATCTGGCAGGAGGCACCCCCCTTCCCGCGGTTTCCCTTGTATCGTCGGGAGGTCACACGACCCTTTACCACCTGAGCGCTGAGGCCCCCCCCAGGGTCCTGGGTACCACCCTGGATGATGCTGCCGGCGAGGCTCTGGACAAGGCAGCCAAAATGCTCGGTCTGGGATATCCGGGCGGCCCGGCCATGGAGAAAGCCGCCCTTGGTGGAAATGCATCAGCCCTGGAACTTCCCCGACCGCTATCCGGGAAAGACACTCTGGACTTCAGTTTCAGTGGGCTGAAAACTTCCCTCTTTACCTGGCTCAAGCGCGAGGGCTATTTCGACAGTACTACCGAGGGCAGGCGTCTGCCCCTTTCAATAGCTGATCTGGCTGCATCCTTTCAGCAGGCCGTGGTGGACACATTGATTAAAAGATGTCTCCTTGCACTCAAGCGCACCGGGACCCCCAACCTTCTCATTGTAGGCGGGGTTGCCCGAAACGCTCTTCTCCGTGAGCGAGCCGCGGCAACAGCGGTTGAAGAAGGGTTCCAGGTACATTTCCCGCCTCCGGAGCTTTGTACGGACAACGCTGCCATGATAGCTGCTCTGGGTTACAGGCAGCGGGAAAGGGCTGCAGTGGACTCCCTGGATATAAACGCCTATTCCACAAAGGCGCTGAGGTCGGATTTTCTAACGCTATCCAAAACAGGCGCCGCAAAATTCGCCAAAAAATCGGCCAAAAATTCCGCCAAAATATACGGAGGATACTAGGTAATGTTTACCATTAAAAAAACCACGACCTGCGCTGTGTTATTAGTCCTGCTCATATCCATCGGCTGCGCAGCTACACCCGACCCCAAGTCACAGGCGCTGCCGGAAGGACATCCCCCTGTAAAGAGCGAGAC
>JALHUC010000375.1 GCA_022865845.1 bacterium
AAAGGGGGAGGGGATCCACCATCTGTGCTTCGAGGTCTACGACATCCGGGCGGAGCTGAAAAGGCTCGAGGCGGCCGGAGTTCAACTGGTGGATAAGGTACCCAGGCACGGTGTCCACGGGACGCTGGTGGCGTTCCTCCACCCCAAGTCTACGGGAGGGGTGCTGATAGAGCTGGCTGAAAAAACTGGTGATCAGTGATCAGTAATCGGTGCCGGGATAATTATCTCATATCTCATAATCAAGCCCTCCCTTTGTTATCTCGAACCGTTTACCGTGGGAAGCGATCTCGGGGTATAAGATACCCCAGATCTCCTACTCCTTCCCCTCGAGTGGGTTACTAAGTTTAGTCGCGCAATCGTCCTGTCGAAGTCCTCTCTCCTGTCCCTTTAAGTCACTCCGCTGACCTTTTTTGTCACTTTCGCAGGAGCCGAGAACTCATTCGGGTCTTTGTTGAAAACAATTGAATCAAAAACCCCTTTTTTAACAGTCTGTTATTACAGCATGAACCTAACTTTACATTTTTGTAACTGTGGCACGGTTCTGGCAACAAAGGGCATTGGTTTACCGCCGCTGTTAAACGAAAAAGTGTTTTTAAACATTGCACCTTTGGAGACAATTTCATTAACACAATCACGTGCCACATCACGGGCATACATCACTGCCTTTCAATGACATCGGTGTTCATTATCCATGCAGCACTGCGAACGGAGACCGGGATCTCCAGTGGAGCCCTTGGTTTTCTGCCGCGTAAAACAGCCTGATCCACCCAGAGCCAAAAGGCCTGGGGTTCTTTTTCAATGCTTAATGCGGAGGGAGAAGTAAATGAAAAAATCGATATTGATAGTTTCATTAACCTTAACAGTGGCCATGGCTGCCTCTATGTTTATCATCGCCTGCGGCGGTGGAGGAGGGGGAGGAGGCGAGAACGTCACCTATGAAGGCTCCACCATGCCGTCGGTCATCGACACTACCGGTGCGGTGGAACTGGCCATGACCGTTGTCATGACCCAGCCGGATCCAGAGAGTATGGTACCCTTGTCGGTGGACACTGTGCGGGTGCCTTCCGACCCGATGGCCATGGTAACCTGGGCAAAAAGCGTCCTTGCAGGCGCCAGCGTTTCCGGGGCCGTCCAGCCCTTGGCCGTGGCTGAGCCCCTCGCCTACGAATGTCTGCCCGCGGAGACCCAGACTGATGGGTCCGGTGGTAGCAGGACCTACCAGTTATGTGGTAACGAGAGCACCGGATTTATGAGGATCACACTGAGCGCCGACAGTTTCAACGACGGTTTCGAATCCATGGACGGCGTGATCATCATAGAAGGAACTGAAGGCCCTGAAGGTACAGATATTACCGTCATCTTCAGGGACTACTACTACGCCGACCTGGCAGGGGACAGCGAGGATTTTTACGCCGACGGCATCATCACCCTCGTGGCAACACTAACCTCTGAGACCACCACCTGGAACCTGTCCATATACGACTTCCTCACCGACGAGGGGTTCTGGCTCAACAACTACAAAATGGTCGACACCTGGGATGACGTGGCCGAGGAGGACACGGTGACCATCTCGGGCCGCTTCTACGACTACTACGGAGGGTACGTGGACATCTCCACCACCACGCCTGTCGTTATCCCATTGATCCAGGATAATCCGGTCTCCGGCGAGATCCAGTTGACGGGGGCCATGGGCTACTGGATCAAGCTGAGGTTCGATATGCCCGTTGCGACTCCTCTATTTCAGGTGGAGGTGAATTTCGACGCTGATCCTGAGTACGACTGGCAGTCCGAATGGCTGGAGTGGCCCATCATTTGAGCTACCTGGAAACACTGTATCTAAACTCGGGGGCAGGGAAACCTGCCCCCTTTTTTTCGCGCGAGAGGGATACCTTTGAACGTTGGCCCACGGTGTCAGAGCAAAAGTATCGGCCCACGGTGTCTGGCCCACGGTGTCAGAGCAAAAGTATTGTGTACAGTTAACAGTGAACAATTTATTCAAAATTGAGCATCAGGATTTGGTATTAAATGGATTCTTTCTGAATCCGGTTTTAAATTCTCAATTCTCAATTCGGAACCCGGAATCCGATTTACAACGATACCCCGTTACACCGATACTCCGATACTGTATAATCACGCCGCGAAGGATGGTGCCAGATGGTGGGGTGCCAATTGGTGTGAGAGGAGCGAGGACACCGTAGCCCTTAACCCGAAACCCGAAACTCTGAACTCGAAACTTTCCCCTATGCCCGACGGAACCTACTGGAACCAGGAAATAGAAACCATGCCCCGTGAGGGGCTCGAGGAGATCCAGACCCGCCTGCTGCGGGACCTGGTGGACCGGGCCGTTCGCAACAGTCCCTTCTACCGGGATCTGTACCGGAAGGCGGGGGTCAGCCCCGGAGATATCCAGACCCTGGCCGATGTGAGGCACCTGCCCTTCGTGGACAAGTACATGATGCAGGAAGCCTATCCCCATGGGCACCTTATGACGCCTTTCTCCGAGGTCCGGGAGTTCCACGCCGCTACCACGCCCACCCGCCACATGTTCCCAATATATGCTACTGAAAAGGACATCGAGAGGTGGGGGGAGCGGTGCGCCCGAATCCTCTGGATGGCGGGATTGAGATCCGGGGATATTGTGCAGAACGCCTTCCGGTTCGGCATGTCCACCGGAGGCTTCGGGTTCCACTACGGGGCCATGACCGCCGGAATGACCAGTATCCCGGCCAGCATAGGCAGTACCGATCGGCAGATCGACCTCATCCTGGATCTCGGGGTCACCGGTCTAACCATGATGCCCTCCTACGCCTTCTACCTCGGGATGAGGGCCCACGAACGGGGGATCGATCTGGCAAAGGAGTCCCAGCTGCGGGTGGGTCTTTTCGGCGCCGAACCCACAGGCACACAGATGAAGGAACGCCTCGGAGAGCTGCTTGGACTCAACGCCTTTGGCGAGTACGGCATGAACGAGTTCCTGGGCCCGGGCATGGCCTGCCAGTGCCGGGTGGAGAGGGGCATGCACTCCTGGGCCGACGATTTTCTGCTCGAGTGTGTGGACCAGGAAACGGGAGAACCTGTTGCCGAGGGGAACCAGGGGGAGCTTGTGTGGACCTGGCTGTCGGCCGAGGCCACCGCGGTCATCCGCTTCAGGAGTCACGATATGTCCCGCATCACCTGGGACCGGTGCATGTGCGGACGCACTCATCCGAGAGTCCGCCGCATCTTTGGAAGGTCTGACGGCGCCCTTTCCATCGGCGGCTTTATTATCTATCCTTCCAGGATCCAGGACGTGATCCATCAGATGCCCGAACTGGGGCCCTTCCATGTCCTCCTGGACTCGCTCCGGGGGCTGGATCGGCTGCTTATCAAGGTGGAGGTCAGGGACGGGGTTCGCACACCTTCATCTGAACTCGCTCACCGTCTTACCAGCGCCATTCGATCCTACCTCACCCTTACACCCATCGTGGAGATCATGCCTCCCGGGACTCTCGCTATGGGGGAGGGAACCTCCTACAGGGTCCTCGACTACCGTCGGGGCAGCGGACGATATGGGGCGGCGGACTGAGAAACAGCCCAAAGGCCAAAGTCCAGAGTCCAAAGGGGTAAAGAGCGTCCAACCACCAACGTCCAATTTCCAACGGGGTAGATCCGTGAATATAGGACGCAGAAAGCAGGACGCACCCTTCGACAAGCTCAGGGCATGAAACACAGAACACAGAACGCAGAACACAGAACGCAGGAGAAGATCAAGACCCAGAACGCAGAACCCAGAACCAAGAACCCAGAACCCAGAACCCAGAACCCAGAACCCAGAACCTTAAACCCAACCCAAAACCTCAAACTTCAAACAATTTCTACCGACAACAGGCAAGTGCCACTTTAAACTATGCGGTTGGCCCCGCAAACCCCCGTCCCCCACTCGATTAAATGTAATTTGGTCTGGTCTGACAATTCTAAATGACCGATTTAAATGTGAATTATGGTCTTTTAGATAGCTACGCTTGAGGGGTTGAGCCTGATAATAAAATAGCATTCTACCC
>JALHUC010000376.1 GCA_022865845.1 bacterium
CCGGCCCCGATAACGGCAAGGCGAGCGGGTCTCTCGGTAAGGGAAAATACTGTTTCGTTGGTGAGAAAACCTGCCTCAGCCAACCCCTCGACCGGAAGCTCAAAGGCCCGGGCGCCGCTGGTGATGACAGCTTTTTTGAACCTCAGCTCCTTACCCTCGACACCCACAGTGTCAGGGCCGATGAAGCTTGCCTTACCGAGAAATATGTCCACCCCGAGTTCTTCGGAGAAACGCCTTGCCGAATCGTTGGCGCTGATCCCGGATCGCAAACGACGCATCCTCTCCATGACCTGGCCGAAATTCACTTCGTAACCGCCCGTTACATAGACGCCGAAATCTCCAGCATCCCGCACATCAGCCGCAGCCCGTGCCGACCGGATGAGGCACTTGGAGGGAACACAGCCAACGTTAAGGCAATCCCCTCCCATGAGGTTTTTTTCCACAAGGGCCACTTTGGCCCCCAGGCCGGCAGCCCCGGCGGCGGTCACCAGCCCGGCTGTTCCCGCCCCGATGACGACCAGGTTATAACGGGCAGCCGGTTCAGGGTTGACCCAATCGGATGGATGAACATTGTTTTCAAGCAGAGTGTTATATTCGTCCTGCGGTTTGACCCTCGGTTCATTACTCATAACTGGCCTCGCATAATCTGGAGTAAGGGATTGCTAATCCTAGTCGTGGTCGTAGTCGTAGTCCAGGTCCAGGTCTAGGTCCAGGTCTCAGTTTCCTCACCTTCCTTTAACCTCTTCATGGCCTGACGGCCAAGCACCGCGATAATTCCCAGGATCAAAACCACTACCACAACCAGGATCCACGGCACCTTTCCTTCACGCAATGCCTCAGCTACGGCCGCCGAGCCTACCACATACAGAATGGTGCCCGGAAGCATGCACACAAAGGACCATACGACGTAGGTCCGGAAGCTTACCCTTGTCAGGCCGAACCCATAGTTGAGGAGGTTGAAGGGAAAGATGGGAACAAGTCTGGTGATGGCCACCATGATGTCACCATGTTTTGCAGTGAGATCATCGAGCTTGCGGAATTTCTCGTTGCCCTCCAGCCACTTTTCGATGGAGCTGCGCGCAAAGTACCTGGACACCAGGAAGGCCAAACTGGCTCCTAAAGTCGCTGCAAAAATGACGACAATAACACCGAGCACCGGGCCAAAAATGGCGCCTGCAAGGATGGACAATGCCGACCCGGGCAGGGCCGCCACCGTGGCCCCTGCATATACTACGGTAAACACAAGAGGGCCTAAAACACCCAGGGACCTGATCCAGTCCTGAAGAGCGCCTAATTTTTCGCCGACTCCCAATTTTGCGGAAATAATTATGATCACGACGACTGCTGCAATAAGAAGGATGGGTTTTATGGGTAAATGTTTTTTCTGCTGGTTTTCCATAACTTTTCCCAAAAGACGATAAGTTCGACTGGATTCCGGGTCCTCGCTTTCCGTCATTGCTTCTTCGAAGCTATGCCGTGACAAGTCGCTCTGCCCGGAATGACGGTGATAGGTGTTTTTACTTCGATACCTCGTTACGCGCGGTGCTACCACGCGTCGGGTTCCGGGTTCCTAGTTCCGGGTTCCAGGTATTACCTTGATACGTAGATACTTAGATACATGAGCCTTTTCTCCCCCTCACCCTCTCACCCACTCTCCCCCTCCTGTGGATTTCGCTTTGCGAAATCCTAGTCCTCAGTCCACCTAAAATACCTCAG
>JALHUC010000039.1 GCA_022865845.1 bacterium
AGAACAGAGCGTGGGAGCTTGGGGGCGGAAAGGCCAATAAAGGCCGAGTCGGCGACTGAGCGCCTGAGCGAAAAGAGAAGAGGACCAGTCCAGCGTCCAACGGTGTCATCGCGAATCACGCTTTTGGCGTGATGAAGAGATCTCAGGTAAAAGCTGTTAACAGTGAGCGAAGGCTGGTGTACCCTGTGTTAAAGGTTTTACCATCTTCACAGGCACTTGTTTTTCCTCTGGATCCTGGACTTTGGACTCTGGACTGAACCAGAGCCAGCGTTCTCTAATCCCTTTTAAGCTGGCTCTGGTTCACCCTATCAATATCATCTTCCAGCCGCTTGGCCAGGAAGCTGTCCGGGTCGATCCTTTTGATGCACACCAGGCAGTCGAAGGCCTTCACCAGGTCCTCAGCCTGGAGATATTTCATCCCAAGGTCGAAGAACCACTGGGACAGCTCTTCTTCCGGGGTGAGGATGGTCATGCCGGCAGCCATCATCTCGCCAAGGTTGAATATGGCGCTCTCATCCCCCTGGGCTGCCGAAAGGCGGAACCATTTCTCGGCTATTTCATTGTTCGGTTCCACACCCACCCCGTCCAGGTGGAGCTTGGCGTAGAAAGCCTGGGCGTAGGGGTAGCCCCTTTCCGCTGAGGCCTGGATGGCATGTACTGCCGGCGATCCGGGTGTAAAACCCTTACCTTTTATGAGCATGGTGCCAAGCTTGTTTTTAGCCTGGGCATCACCGAGTTCCGCAGTTTGCCAGTACCACAATGCTGCCTCATTCAGGTCCGCTTCACAGCCCAGGCCATTTTCCAGTATGATGCCGAGGTTGAACATGGCGGTCATCTCTCCTTGCTGTGCCGCCCGCCTGAGCCAGGAAAGGGCCTCCTCCACATCCTGGGGTACGCTGTCCCCTGTGGCCAGGAGAAGCCCCCATTGTGACTGGGCCTCGGCGTCCCCCTCTTCGGCTGCTTTTTTGAGTTCCTCGATACGTTCTTTCATGTCGTCCATCTTTCCATTCTCCCTCTCAGGTTGTTGTTTTCATACATATAACATAAAAACAGAGTCCTATGGTATGTTGAGAAGATGGAAAGAGAGACAATCATAAGACGCGGAGATGCCCATAGACGCACTGTCGTTTGCCCAGAACAGGCGGGAATGCGGCGACATGGTTTTGATCTTTCACCCCCTCCCCCTCTCTCCCTCTCTCCCCCTCGGATGTACTCTTTCCCTCTCTCCCTCTCTCCCCCTCGGATGCACTCTCTCCCGCTTCCCCCATTCTCCGATTCTCCGTTTCGGTTTTATTCCCCCCCGCGTCCCCGTGTCTCCGTGTCTTCGCGTCCTGTGGCCAAAGGCTCCTCATGCCAACCATAGCCGGTGTCGACAGCTGCCCGGGAGGCTGGCTGGCTGTCCTTGTGACCTTCTATGAGGAGGTAGTGGAAGAGGAACACCTCCTGTTGGGAAGCTTCAAGGAGCTGTCCGAGCTGGATTCTCCCCCCAGCTATATTGCGGTTGATATCCCGATAGGCCTTCTTGCTGAACCTGTACAGGGAGGCAGGGAGTGCGACCGTGTTGCCAGGAAGGTACTGGGCCAGCCGCGCTCCTCCAGCATCTTTTCTCCCCCGGTGAGGCCGTCTCTTGCTTGCAGTACCTTCGAGGAGGCCAGGGAGTACGGACTCAATATGCAGTCCTTCGGCATCCTGCCCAAAGTGAGGGAACTGGACCGGATCATGACACCGGGCCTGCAGTCCAGGATCCGGGAGGCTCACCCCGAGGTGAGTTTTTTTGCCCTGGCTGGGCTGTCCCCTGCCCGGGCCGGGAAGAAGAAGGCCGAAGGCCGAAAAGAGAGGGTTGCACTTCTAAACCAGTACTTTTTCCAGGTGGAGGAGGGGCTCGGGCGGTTTCCGGCTTCCAGGGCCACTGCCGATGATGTTCTTGACGCTTACGCCTGTGCCTGGACTGCCATGCGCCTCTTCCGGGGTGAGGCGGGATACCTTCCCGACGACCCTGAGAGGGATGAAAAGGGTCTGCAGATGGCGATATGGTATTAAAAGACTGCCGAAATCTCGGCAGTCTTTTAATAATAATCGAGGAGGAAGGGCGATGTTCGCACTTGATCTTTAATCCTCAATCCTCAATTCGTAATTCTCAATTCATTTCCCCCCTGACTCCTACTCCTCCCATACCCACAATGAAACCATGCCCGACCGCCTTGTCCTCAGACGGTTTTCCGGAAAGAGTCAGCAGGTACCTTTACAGTTTCAACAGTTACAGTATACATTTACAAATTAAGCACACGATATCCAGGGTGCTCAGGCC
>JALHUC010000377.1 GCA_022865845.1 bacterium
CCAAAACGGAACCATGTGAGGAGGTAGTGATGTCGGTCAATCTTTCCATTAAAAATGTGCCGGAGGAAATTGCCGAGAAATTGCGCCGCCGGGCTCAGAGGCATCATCGTTCCCTCCAGGGGGAACTGATGACCATTCTAAGGCAGAGCGTCTACGAAGAGCGGTACCTTTCACCTTCGGAGTTGCTGGCAGAAGTCAGGGCGTCCGATCTTCGAACACCGGATGAATCTGCCGCATTTCTGAGGGAGGACCGGGATGCGGATCTGCGTCGTTGACGCCTCGGCAATGGGGGCTTTGCTCTTTGGAGAATCGAAAGCCGAGGAGGTCGCCAAGGTCATGAAAGACGCTCATCTGGCTGCGCCCGCCCTGCTCCGGTTCGAGATGGCCAGCATATGTTTGAAAAAGATCGTTGCTCATCCAGAACTGGAGACTCGATTGATGTCGGCCTTCGATCTTTTCAACAGGTTTGCCATCGACACGGTTCAGGTCGATCACCGAGCGACAGTGACTCTGGCAATGGCTACAGGTCTTACAACCTACGATGCAAGCTATCTGTGGCTGGCCAAAGAACTGAAGGGGGAACTGATAACTCTGGATGAAAGGCTGGCCAAGGCAGTTAAATCGTTATAATCCCAGTATCCCTGCTGCCAGAAACCAGAAACCTTTGGGGTCAGGCCGGGAATTGAGCAATACCCACATGACAGTGTCAGAAATCGACAAATACCCGGCCTGACCCCAAGATTTTTTCAAATAAAGAAAAGTGTGAAAGGAGAGAATTGACCCCACGGGTTATCCCCTTTCGATCTTTCAGCAGGTGGTGTCCAGGGACCCCGCAATGCCACCGGTGCCGGCTGCCGCCCCGAAACCCAGCAGCAGTCGCCCGAGGATGTCCGCACCGGTGATGATCCGTTTCTCACCTTCCCATATAAGTACGATGTCGTTGTCAATGACATCGTCGCAGGGGGAAACAGATGCGGGCTTCCAGTGGGTAACCACCTTCCCCAGGGGGGTTTTGAGATCCCTGACGATGATGGGACGATGGCAGTGCCTGTGGGGATCGAAGGTGTCCGGCGAAAACAGGGCCTCCCTTATGAACTGGTCCGAGTCAACGACAAGAAACGGATCACCTGTGCTATCTACGAGGGTGACCCATTTTTCCCCTGACGCCTGAATCTTCCCGAGAAACGGATCGTTCATCGTCTTTTGAAAATCGGGGAAAACAGCGCGCCCATCCCTGACAGGCAGCTCTATGATGCTTTCGGGATTGATCAACTCCCCTTCCTGGGAAACCAGGAGGTCGTCCATGGACAGAAAGTTCATAGCCCCGATCCCCTCGAGGCGGTCTATCTCTCCCGTGTCAGATCCGATGTGCCTTCGGATGAGTTCTTTCAGATCCTGCTCCCTGAAATAATGGATCCCCTCAGGCCCCAGCCAGCGATCAAGGGCCAGGGCAGTGGGTTTCACCACCGGGTAAAGAAGCAGCTTGTACAGATTGAGGACCGGTGTCAGCAGAGAGGCCATTTTCATGGCGTTGCGGGAAAAGTAGGCCTGGGGCACGATCTCCCCCATGTAGGTGATCACCAATGTGGAAAAGAAAAAAGCCCCCACTCCCGTGAGGATGGAATCCGACAGGAGGGTCAGCAGGACGTTGATCCCCACGTTTCCCCAGAGGATGGTTGTCAAAACGAGGTTCGCGTCCCGGCGCAGGCCCAGCACCCTTTGGGCATTACGGTCGCCCGTGGCCGCTTCCACTTCCAGCCTCAGCCGGCTCACCCCGAAGACCGCCAGATTCAGCCCGGAGAACAAGGCCGACTGGCTGATACAGAATGTTATTCCTAGCCAGGTAATGGCTGCGCTGCTCATGTCGACCCTCCAGGTTCGGGTTGTGGACCTTCATCCCGACCGTTCTCGTGCCCTGCCGGGTGGGCTCCGGATTAAAACTCCGGATCTTCTTCCTGCGGTTCCCGTTCCCAACGGCTTATTTAGATATTCTATACATCCGCGCCAGGAATACAAATACTCCTGCCGCGCCCGGGTCTTTGGGGTCGGAGGTTGAATTGGGGCATTACCAACGTTATTGTGGGTAACATCACAATTCAACCTCCGACCCGGTAAGAATATAGTGGCAACAAACTGACAAACAGAAAATGACCGTGTATCCTTGAAAGCATGAAAAGTGTGTGTCTGATATTGGTTGCCCTTGTCCTGACAGGGTGTGCTTCAATGGGCACCGGGGGAAGTTCGGGTGAGCCGCAGCATATCTACAAGGTGGAACACAGATTGAAGACTGTGGACGG
>JALHUC010000378.1 GCA_022865845.1 bacterium
CCTATCCCAGTATGATGAAGACGGCCCAGCTCATCCTCCAGAGCGAACGGGCGCTGGAAGCGGATGATCTCTGCATGCCTATCAAGGAGATCCTGGAGCTTGCATAAATCACAGGCTATATGAACTCAGGAGTACTGAAGTGATCGACTGCGGAGCTTTTTATCGTATGCTGGCGGTCCATGGAGTCCGGTTTTTCACCGGGGTGCCAGATTCCCTCCTTAAGGATTTTTGCGCTTTCATCACGGACCACGCACCCGAGGATGATCACATCATCGCAGCTAACGAGGGGGGAGCGGTGGCTCTGGCGTGCGGGCATTACCTGGCGACCGGGAAACCGGGTCTTGTCTACATGCAGAACTCCGGTCAGGGAAACGCCCTTAACCCACTGGTCTCACTGGCAGATAATGAAGTCTATGGCATTCCCCTGCTCATGCTGATCGGGTGGAGGGGAGAACCCGGGGTCAGGGACGAACCGCAGCACATCAAACAGGGAAAGATCACGACCGGACTTCTGGATCTTATTGAGATACCTTACCGGATCGTCCCTAAGACCGAGGATGAACTGGAACAGTGCCTTGAGGACCTGTGCCTGGAGATGATGCAATCGAGGAAACCGGTCGCACTCGAAGCGAGATCGGACTCCTTTGCGCCCAATAAATTCACGGTGTCAGAAACAGCATCTGGCCCCATGACCAGGGAAGCGGCCATCGGAAGGATCGTTTCCAGACTGAGCGAGGACGACATCCTGCTTTCTACGACGGGCGGCGCCTCCCGGGAGCTTTATGAATACCGCATTGGAAAGGAACAGGGCGCAGGGCGGGATTTCCTCACGGTGGGCTCCATGGGTCATTCCTCACTTATCGCCCTGGGAACGGCCCTGGCAAAACCGCATCGCAAGGTATTTTGCATCGATGGGGACGGAGCGGCCCTGATGCACATGGGTGCCATGGCGATCATCGGTTCAAGAGGGCCTGAAAATTTCCGCCACATCATCCTGAACAACGGGGCTCACGATTCGGTCGGCGGGCAGCCGACAGCAGGTCAGTCCATATCCTTTGTAGAAATCGCCAGGGCGTGTGGTTATCAAGAGACATGGAGCGTCGAGTCGGCCGATGAACTGGACGACACCGTGGACCGTCTGCGTGCCGCGCAGGGCCCGGCCATGCTGGAAGTGCGCATCCAGAAAGGTTCAAGGTCGGACCTCGGGCGACCGACAACCACGCCCGGACAAAACAGGGACGCTTTCATGAAGTTCATAGAGCGGTGATCTGGAATGACGGTGGTTTTCAGCAAGATCGAGGATATCTCCAAGAGCCTGGCAGACCTTTCGGCGAGGAGAATATTCCTCGTTACCGGGAAAGGCTCCTTCAGATCGAGCGGCTGCGAAAGACGGCTACAACCGGTCCTTGCCGGACACCAGGTCCAGAGGTTCTTCGACTTTGAACCCAACCCCAGGATCGAGGAGGTTCATCGTGGTGTCCGGCTTTTTAGACAGTTCGACCCGGACACGGTGATCGCTACGGGGGGTGGAAGCGTCATCGACATGGCAAAGATCATCAACCTGTGGGCGGCCAACGATGTCAGCGCGGGAGAATTCTTCGATGGTAGCGAACCGGGAGCCGTGAAGGGCTTTCCCCTAATCGCTGTACCGACAACAGCAGGGAGCGGCAGCGAAGCAACCAGCTTC
>JALHUC010000379.1 GCA_022865845.1 bacterium
AGGCGACCACGGAACGCGAAGGGCAAACCGTAGGGAACTTCTCGGGGTCGTAGGTTGAATTATGGTGTGTCTGACTCGTTCAGTTGGTTTTGCTGGTGATCTTGCTGATGGTAGTTCGGTATAATCCCAAGTGGGCTGCTATTTCTGATCGCATATAAGCATAAAGCTTGAAAACCTCGAAAATGATTCAGACCCTGGGGTAGCATCTTGGGGTTTAAGATTCCTAACCCCGGTTGAGTTTCAAGTTCCAGGTTCCAGGTTTACCCTGCGAAACCCTGCGGTGCGGCCATGATCGGCCGCCCTGCGTTAAAGCTTTGATCGCTTTTATTGAAACCGGGATTTTCCCATATGTCTGGTTTTCTCTGCGCTCCCTGCGCCTCTGCGAGAGACAGCATTTGTCGTTTCATAGCAACCGAGCCTTGACTCAGCTTACCGATTTCCTCCGCGTTCCTCTGCGTCCCCTGCGGTTAGCCAGCTTTTGATCTTCTTCTGCGTTCTGCGTTCTTCGTTCCTGTTTGAGATACCGCTCTTCCCCGCGTCAGAAGCCTGTCACGCCAGAGGCGTGATGTCTCCGGGTCACCGTGTCTTATGATTTACTGTTTTTGCAGGAACCGGATGTCACCCCTTGACCAGGTCCACTCCCAGTTGGAAGGCCTTATCGCAGTCCACCGGGAACAGTTTTTCCCGGCTTTTGGCCTTGGCCGCCGGGTCCCAGCGGTCGGCCACAACCTTTGAGTAGTCCTCGAACTGCAGGGTGTCCATGCACAGCTGGTACGTTGAATGCCCGAAGATCCGGGCTATGTACATCTGGTTCAGGGCATAATGGTTTTCGTACGTTTCGAGCATGCCCACCTTTTTAAGCCCTTCTTCGGTCATGTTCATGGTGTAGATGAACGCCGTCCTCAACTTTCCGGGGAAGAGGCTCTGAGGGGGATCGGTGTAGGTCAGGTACTGGAAGATCCAGCGCTCTAAAAACGACCGCATTTCCCCGGTGGCCGTTCCCAGGTATATGGGAGATCCCAGGACAACGGCGCCGGCCTCCTCGATCCTCTTAAAGACGGGGGCCAAGTCGTCTTTCACAGCGCATTTGCCGTAGCTCTTCCCGCCCCGGATCCTGCATGCGAAGCAGCTGATACACCCCTTGAAATCAAGGTCGTACAGGTGGACTATTTCCGTCTGGGCGCCTTTGGAAGCGGCACCGTCAAGTGCCTTTTCCAGCAAGGTCGCCGTGTTCCACTTTTTCCTCGGACCGCCGTTAATCCCTATGATCTTCATATTGACTCTCCCGTGGTGATGGGTTCACATTTTTCAGGATTGCCAAGTATAGACGAACGCGCCGACAATTTATACTGGGGTGAAAAAACATCGCCCTTATAGTAAATGCGGTTCCCCCAGATTTTTGTGTTAACTTTGCGAAACTTTGCGACCTTTGCGGTTAAAAACATTGTGACCCTGGGATTTCCTGCCTTTCCCTCCATCCAACTGACATAATCCCATATTAAGCGATATACTTAACTTAAGCTCCTGGGGTGGGGGTGGAGCATGCAGTGCAAAGTTTACGAACCGCCTTGAGAATTAGGAACGAGGTAGGGCCCGGCCTCTTCAGGAGTCTGGGCCTTTGCCGTTAAGGTGTGAGGGGGGATTATGAACCGTACGCGGATTTGTCCTTCTGTTTTTTTCCTGCCCGTCCCATGTCCCGACAAGGCGGCCTCCATCCCCTTCGCAGCTGCCAGTCGCAGCCTTTCAAGGAAAATAGATCAGCCGTTAACCGGCCTGAAATCACTTTCATCCAGGCTAAAAACACAGTCATTTCCGGCCGGTTTATGAATCCATCGCGAAACGAGAAAGGAGAAGGTCATGAAACTCAG
>JALHUC010000380.1 GCA_022865845.1 bacterium
CCCGGAAGAACATCGGGTTTAAACTGCTGGAAGGCGACCCTGTCCTCGAAATTCCCCGGCTCGTGGAATCGTCAGGGGCCGGGCTCCTGGTGACCGATTTCGACCCCCTCAGGATCAAGACCAGGTGGCGAACATCCATTTCTGAAAAAGCAGGAGTCCAGGTCGTGGAGGTGGATGCCCACAATATCGTTCCCTGCCGAATAGCTTCGGAAAAACAGGAGTTTGCCGCATACACCTTCCGTCCAAAGGTGACCAGGCTCCTTGACCGCTACCTGGTACCCTTCCCACGGCTTAAAAAACACCCTTTTGGAGGGCCTGCAAACGCTGAACCGCTGGATTGGCAGGCCGTTTCACGGAGGCTGAAGGTGGACCGCACTGTGGGTGAGGTCGGGTGGATCAACCCCGGCGAAAAGGCCGGTAAGGCCGCCCTGAAACGGTTCCTGGAAAACGGTCTACACAGGTATGATGAGGACAGGAACGATCCAGCCATGGAGGGTCAGTCCGGCCTTTCTCCATGGCTCCATTTCGGTCACCTGTCCCCCCAGCGGGTGGCACTGGAGGTGTCATCGTCAGGGACCGAAAGGGAAATTACCGCTGCTTTCCTGGAAGAGCTTATCGTTCGCAGAGAGCTTTCGGACAACTTCTGTTTTTACAACAGCTCCTACGATTCGGTGGATGGATTCCACGACTGGGCGAAAAAAACCCATAAAGCCCATCGCACCGATCCCAGGCCTTACCTGTATTCACCGGACCAGTTTGAAAAAGCCGGGACCCACGATCCATACTGGAACGCCGCCCAGAGGCAGATGGTCCAGACAGGGAAGATGCACGGCTACATGAGAATGTACTGGGCCAAGAAGATCCTGGAGTGGTCACCTTCGCCCGGGGAGGCGCTCGAGATAGCCATCAAGCTCAACGACCGCTATGAGCTTGATGGCCGCGATCCCAACGGGTACACCGGGATCGCCTGGAGTATCGGCGGAGTTCATGACAGGGCATGGGGAGAGCGACCGGTTTTCGGCAAAATCAGATACATGAACGAGGCAGGCCTCAGAAGAAAGTTCAAGCTCGAGCCCTACCTTGCAAGGTACGGTGAATAGCTCTTTTCAATAAATGCCGGGCCCGTCTGTCGGGGGGGCGGGCGGCAAAAGGTTTACGCAGGGAGAGATCGATGACCCATAAAGAGACTGAAGGGATTGAAAGGCCACGGGTGGGGATAAGCACCTGCCTTCTCGGGGAGAACGTTCGTTACGATGGAGGCCACAAGCTGGACCGCTTCCTTCGTGACACCCTGGGAACTTTCGTGGATTACGTTCCCGTATGCCCCGAGGTGGAAGCCGGATTTCCCACCCCCAGGGAGGCGTTTCACCTGGAGGGGGATATTAAACGGCCCCGGCTCGTCACATCCCGCACCAACGTGGACCACACTGAGCGCATGGAGAGCTGGGCCATGGAGCGGGTTTCCCAGTTGGAGAAGGAGAACCTGTGTGGCTTTATTTTCAAGAGCGGTTCCCCGTCCAGCGGAATGGAGCGGGTCAAGGTTAAAAACGAGAAAGGGGTACCTGAAAAGAAGGGCAGCGGGATCTTCGCACGCATTTTCATGGAGCACTTTCCCCTTCTGCCTGTGGAGGAAGAGGGGCGGCTGCACGACATGAACCTGAGGGAGAATTTTATTGAAAGGATCTTCACCCTCATGAGGTGGAAAGAGATGGTCCGCACCTCGCCAACCATGGGCAAGTTGGTGGACTTCCACACTCGCCACAAGATGCTCATCCTGTCTCACAACCAGCAGATGTACAGGGAAATGGGCAGGATCGTGGCAGGCGGCGGGAAACGTCCCGGGAAAGGATTCTACCAGCGTTACGCGGAGCTCCTCATGACCTCCATGAAATACACGTCCACGCCCCGCAAAAACAGCAACGTGCTCATGCACGCCATGGGCTACTTCAAGCAGACCCTTTCATCAGACGAAAAACAGGAGATGATCCAGGTCATCGACGACCATCGCCTCGGGCTGACACCCCTCATCGTCCCCATTACCCTGCTGAACCACTACGTGCGCAAGTACGACCAGCAGTACCTCAGCGAACAAGTGTACCTGCACCCCCATCCCATGGAGCTTCAGCTCCGGAACCATGTGTGAGGCGGCAGGCGGGATAAACTCCATCTCACCGCCCATGTGTCGGCGGTTCGACATCTGGAAAAAGTCTCGTGCCTTTCGCTTTTGGTATCATGGCCTGCCAGCCAGGCGGTTCTCACTCATCCAGGAATCGGCTGAAAATAAAAAATACCTCACA
>JALHUC010000381.1 GCA_022865845.1 bacterium
AGAGCATTGTCCTCGTAGAACATGATATGGGCGTGGTTATGGACATTGCCGATAGGATAGTTGTTCTCGACTTCGGTCACAAAATCGCCGAGGGCACCCCGGTTGAAATTAAATCCAACCCGGAGGTTATCAAGGCTTACCTGGGTGAGGAACTAAAGACCTAGCTGGAGAATAATTACGATATTACAGCGTGGAGAGAAGCGATGCTGCAGGTAAATAATATTGAAGTCGCTTACATGAAGGTGGTCCAGGTTTTACACGGCGTATCGCTTGAGGTAGGTGACGGGAAAATCGTGGCTTTGATTGGGGCTAATGGCGGCGGCAAAACGACCACACTTAAAGCGATTTCTGGATTGTTGAAGACAGAAGAAGGCGAGATAACCAGCGGCAATGTTGTTTTTGATAGCAGGAGGATCGACAGGTACGGGCCGGCGGATATCGCGGCTATTGGCATATCTCAGGTAATGGAAGGACGGAGAGTCCTGGAGCATCTCAGCGTGGAGGAAAATCTCTATGTCGGTGCTTACTTACGCAAAGACCGAGCTGCGGTCAAGCATGACATGGAGATGGTTTTTAGCTATTTCCCTAAGATAAAAGACTTTCGCCGCCGTACAAGTGGATATTTGTCGGGAGGCGAACAACAGATGCTGGTGATTGGCCGGGCCCTCATGGCAAATCCCAGACTGATGCTCCTGGATGAACCATCACTGGGGCTGGCGCCGCTCGCGGCGCAGGAAATATATGAAATTATCCAAAAGATCAATGAGGATCAAAAAGTCTCGATGTTACTGGTAGAGCAAAACGTCAAAGCGGCCCTGGGTATCGCCGACTACGGTTACGTGATGGAAAACGGCCGAATTGTCCTCGATGGTCTCGCCGAGAAGCTGAAGGATAATGAGGATGTCAAAGAATTTTATATGGGACTATCGGCGATAGGGTCGCAACGGAGTTTCCGTGATGTCAAGCACTACCGGCGAAGGAAGAGATGGCTCTCCTGAAGGAAAAGATTACACCAATGATTAGTGAAATCAGCCAGGAAAACATTAACAAAGCTGATACCTGGCCCAAGGTACTCAAGTACAACTATGAAAAATACGGCAACCGGTACAAGGCAATGCGCCAAAAGCACTTTGGCATCTGGCAGCCTTACACTTGGCAAGACTACTACCTAAGCGTAAAATACCTGGCACTCGGTTTACTTTCGCTCGGTTTTAAGGCTGGAGACAAGCTGCTCATCGTGGGTGATAACGCGCCGGAGTGGTATTTCGCCGAACTGGCGGCCCAGTCCAATCACGGGATTAGCGTGGGGCTGTACTCTGATTTAACGGAATCGGAGATAAAATACATCTCAACCAATTCCGAATCCACTTTCGCTTTTGTCGAGGACCAAGAGCAGGTCGATAAATTAATCCAGATAAAGAACGAGTTGCCGTTGTTAAAGAAGATAATTTACTGGCGGCATAAGGGTCTTTCCCATTACCAGGACCCAGCGCTCATCGGGTACAGGCAAGTGCTGGAATTGGGGCGTGATTATGAAAAAAGCCACCCTGGTCTGTTCGAGGAAAACATAGCCGGCGGGAATGCTGATGATGTATGCTCTCTTATCTACACTTCCGGGACTACCTGCGAGGTCCCCAAGGGAGCCATGTACTCATTCAAGACGATACGTTACGGCTCCGAGTATTACCTGCACCTGGACCCATGGTTAGAGACAGATAACATGGTCTCGTATCTGCCGCCGGCCTGGATATTCGAGCAGTGGTTCAGCGTGGGTTGCCACCTGCTTTCAGGCAGCACCATTAACTTTCCCGAAGAGGCGGATACTCAGCAGCAGGATATCCGGGAGATAGGGCCGACGATGATATTTTATAACCCCCGCCTCTGGGAGAGGCAGGCCAGCTGGGTCCAATCAAGGATTCAGGGTGCTGATTTTCTTAAAAAATCCATCTACCGCCTGTTCATGCCCGTAGGCAACAAGATGGCCGATTTCAAATTCAAAAAGCAGAAACCGGGGCCGCTCTGGAGAGTGCTCGATGTATTGGGGAACCTGTTATTATTCAGGCCTATCAGGGACAGCCTCGGGCTTCCCAATGCCAGGATTTGCTATACGGCTGGGTCGATGCTTAGCCCGGACGTTATCAGGTTCTATCATGCGTTAAAAGTGCCGCTGAAAAGCCTTTACGGGTCGACCGAGGGTGGAGCGCTGACAGGAGCCAGCAACGATGAT
>JALHUC010000382.1 GCA_022865845.1 bacterium
ATGCCGGGGGGGATCCCGGTGGCCACCGTAGCCCTGGGAAACGGAGGCGCACAGAACGCTGCCCTCCTGGCCGTCTCCATCCTGGCCCTGAGTGATGATTCCATGAGGACGAAACTTGAAGATTACCGAAAAGAGATGGCTGAGGCCTTTAATTAATGCACAACCGCCTGACGCGGGGACACGGAGGAAAGGCGAAAATATCGACTGAGCGACTGAGCGACTGAGCGAAAAGGAACAAAACTGAACACCAAGTTGCAACTACCGTCATTCCGGGCAAAGCCGACCAACAGATCATTCCAAACTATTCCCCTCCCTTGAGGGGAGGGGATTGAGGGGAGGGTGAAAGCAAGCGAAGGCCCGGAATACAGTCTGGATTGTCATCGCCAGTCACGCCTTTGGCGTGATGCGAAGCGATCTCGGTGCAAAAGCTTTCACGCAGAGGACCGCAGAGTAAACCTGGAATCTGGGGTAAAGCACGGTTTCTGGAAAAGCGGTAAGAGCTAACTCACCACAGATGGGTACACAGGGTTGCACAGGGTTAAATCCTGGGTCTTGTATCCAAAATTTCTGAGATCTGAGATAAAATTTTTTACACGCACACGGGATATTATTTATGATGCTCATATTCGATGAGAGCCAGTTTCGACAAGCTATCAACACCCTGCGCAATGGCGGCCTGGTAATCGCTCCCACTGAGACTTTTTACGGGATTATAGCGGACGCCTGGTCTCAGAAAGCTGTTGATCGCATTGTAAGACTGAAAGAACGCGACTACGGAAACCCCATCCCCCTCATCGCAGGTGACACGATCACTGTCAGCAAGTCTGTCGCTATGATCCCCCCCCTCTTCAAGCCTCTTGCCGACAAGTTCTGGCCTGGTCCATTGACCCTCGTCCTGAAAGCCGCCAAAGGGTTTCCCGACGGCATAACGGCCGGTACCGACAGCATCGGTATCCGGATACCGGCCCAGTCACCTGCCCTTGACCTGGCCAAATTCTTTCGAGGCCCACTGACAGCCACCAGCGCCAATTTTACGGGCCGCTCCCCGGCACGACATGTTAAAGAGCTTGATGAAGAACTTGTGCGGGCAGTGGATCTTGTCATCGACGGGGGTTGGACACCCGGAATAAAACCATCCACTATCCTGAACCTTACCACCGACCCTCCCGACTTGATCAGATCAGGGGTCCTGGGAAAACAGGTCATCGATTTTCTGGTGAAGAGAAGTGACCGAGGATAAATAATAGGGAATAAACATTAGCTCATACAGAATGTAAACAATAAAAGGGGCTCCGGAAGGAGCCCCTTTTCTATCTATCAGAATATTGCTTTAGAAGGAATATCCCACACTGAGTCCGATAAGTGTAATGTCACCCTCGTATGTACCATCCACATTCTGGAAGTCTGAGGGAACTGTTGGAGGATAATTGATTACGCCAACAGCATCACTATCCACAGTTGTCTTGTCGAGCTGAACAAGCATGTAGGCCAGGTCCACGGTCCACTGGCCTGATTCATAACCGGCACCGATAACATACCCGGTACGGTCTCCATCAGGCAGTCTCGGATCGTAGGTCTCTTCTGGAATTGGGTTCGGTTCCATGAGGAATCCGCCCCTAAGGGCCCACGTATCACTGAGGGCATACTCCACACCGACCCTGACAGCAGTGACGTCTTCATAGTCCTTGGCGCTGACAAGGCCATTCCTTACGGCACCACTGGAGTCCTTGACTTCCAGTTTGTCGTAAGAAGACCAACCGGTCCAGTCCAGGTCCAGGTTTGCCTGCCATGCGTCGGAAAACTTATAATTAACACCCAGGGCTGCGGTTGCGGGTAGACCGACATCGGCTGAGGCAGAGAATGTAGTGAACTCTGTCCCAGTGGCCTTGACCTTAAGGCTCACATCACCATCGATTTCCATGGTCGTCCCGGAGCGGTAAGCAAAACCGAAGGACAGGTTGTCGTTGGCATTGTAAAGGGCCCCGACGTTAAAACCGATACTGGTGCCGTCCCCAGCCAGTTCTTGTGTGCCTACCGCGTTTATTGCACCGCTCGTCAAAGCATTTACAACACTGGAGGAGATATCGTTTTGCAGACTTGCATCCAGGACTGAGTAGAGATCAATTCCAAACCCCACCGACCACTGGTCGTTTACACGGTAAGCTGCGGAAGGGTTGATCTTGACCATTTCTATCAAGGTCTCGGTGGCCACATAATTAAAGGAACCCACTTTCCACTCGGTGCCCAAACCGAAGGGTGC
>JALHUC010000383.1 GCA_022865845.1 bacterium
ACTGGAGCAGGGATCTATGTAAAAGCCGATAAGGCCGAACCGATTGCCATCGTACCGGACGACAAAGATCCTGGTCCCAGTCCATTTGACATCATTGATGCCCGCATCGTGGTCGAAGGCGAAGTGGCCGCCATCGCGGCCGGCGATTCGGATCATGCCAAAAATGCCATGATCCGACACTTAAATCAGGTCAAAGGGGTGCTGCTTCAGAACGGCAATGCAGGAAAGGCAGACTGACATGAATACGAACATCGATCTGCACGAGGACAGACTGTTTCCTGCTGATTCAGTGACCCGTGCCATCGCCCGCCGTTTATACGGCGAGGTGGTGGATCTGCCTATTTTAAGCCCTCATGGACACACCGATCCGACCTGGTATGCAAAAAACATTTCCTTTTCAAATCCGACGGAGCTTTTTATCATTCCGGACCATTATGTGTTCCGAATGCTCTACAGCCAGGGTATCCCCCTGGAAAAGCTGGGTGTGCCGAGTGTGGACGGCAGGGAATCGGAATCGGATCCCAGGGCTGTGTGGCGGCTGTTCGCGGAGAATTATCACCTTTTTCGGGGTACGCCCTCACGGTTATGGTTCGAACACGCTCTTACCGGGATTTTCGGCATCTTCCAGCGTCCGGGCCCGGAAAATGCCGATGCTGTGTATGATGCCATTCAGGAAAAACTTCAGACCCCGGAATTCCGCATTCGCAGTTTGTACGATCGTTTAAACATCGAGGTGTTGTCGACAACGGACTCCCCTTTGGACGATTTGGCTCAACATGCCGCCATTAAGGAAAGCGGCTGGGAGGGTCGGATCATCCCTGCTTTTCGCCCTGACGCAGTCGTCGATCCCGAATTTGAGGGCTTTGCCGAAGGCGTGGCCGTTTTAGGAGAGTTGACCGGAGAGAACACCGACACCTGGCAGGGATATTTGCGAGCATTGGCTGCAAGGCGAGAATTTTTCAAGTCCCTGGGAGCCACTTCCACTGACCACGGGCATCCAACCGCAGCCACAGCAGATTTGGAACGAAGCCAGTGCGAAACTCTCCTGGCCAAGGCCTTAAGTGGTGATATTTCCCGTGAAGAAGCCGAACTGTTCCGAGCCCAGATGCTTACAGAAATGGCCGGCATGAGTTTGGAAGACGGATTGGTCATGCAGATCCATCCGGGCTCTTTTCGCAACCACAGCTGTGATCTGTTCAAGGGCTTTGGCCGGGACAAGGGCGCGGACATTCCCATGCGCACCGATTATGTGCAGGCATTAAAACCCCTTTTGGACAAGTATGGGACCGAGAAGAATCTCACCGTGATCCTGTTTACCCTGGACGAAAGCAGCTACAGCCGTGAACTGGCTCCTCTGGCCGGGGTGTATCCCATCCTGCGGCTGGGTCCGGCGTGGTGGTTTTACGACAGCCCCGAAGGCATGCTGCGCTTCAGGCGTACAACCACAGAGACGGCGGGGTTTTACAACACGGTCGGGTTTAATGATGATACCCGGGCGTTTCTGTCCATTCCGGCCCGGCATGACGTGGCTCGCAGGGTGGATTGTGCCTATCTGGCAGAATTGGTTGCAACCCATCGGCTGGAGGAGGACGAAGCTGTTCAGGTGGCACAAGACCTGGCATATAACCTGGCAAAAGAAGTGTACAGGCTTTAATCGGCAAATGGTCAAAAGTGGAAACACGCGCTAAAAGGTGGGATTTACGTTGATAACCCTGCTGCTGGTGATCTAAGTACCGGCCTTCTGCATGTTTCTGCCCAACCTGCTGTTCAACTAACGCCAGGACAAATAATCAAGATTCAAGGAGATACCTGATATGAACGACATCAGTCAAAACTACCTGAACGACCTTTTCGGCCTGGCAGGTAAGACCGCTGTGGTGGTAGGCGGCACGGGTGTGCTCTGCGGCGCCATGGCCCACGGGATGTGGCGTGCCGGCTGCAATGTGGTGCTGGCGGGCCGCGATGCGGACAAGGCCCAAGCCCACCGAAAAGCCTGGGAAGCCTCTGATGAACAGGTCCGATTTTATAAGACCGATGCCACGGACAAAAATTCCCTGACGGCCCTGGCGGAGCAGGCCGAAGACTGGTTCGGCGGGACGGACATCTGGATCAACGGAGCCGGTATCAATTCAAACACGCCCTATCTGGACATCGACCAGGAGGAGTTCGACCGCATCTTAAATGTCAATTTGAAATCAGTGCATCTGGCATGCCAGGTGGCCGGGGGGCGCTGGATTGAACAGGGCCGCGGCGGCAACATCATCAACATGTCTTCCATGTCGGCCATCCGTCCTTTGAGCCGGGTGTTTACCTATTCCGTGACCAAGGCCGCTCTCTGGAACCTGACCCAGAACCTGGCCCAGGAATGGGCCCCGCACGGCATCCGGGTCAACGCTCTTTGCCCGGGTTTCTTTCCGGCCGAGCAAAACCGCAAGATACTCGATCCGGACCGCGTGGAAGCTATCATGCGCCAGACACCCATGGACCGGTTCGGAGAAGCCGAAGAGCTGGTGGGGGCCACCTTGCTGTTGGCTTCGGACAAGGCCGGAAGCTTCATTACCGGTGCCAATCTGGTTGTGGACGGCGGTTTTTCAGTCACGTCGATTTAATGGACATTTCGTAAAACTTTTTTGAGTCATTGTAAATCGGGTGACATTCCCGGTTATCCTTAATCCATACGCGAGATCACAATGACGACCCAAAACGAGCTGCTGCATACTTTTTTAAAAAATCCTGACAGCGAGAATGGACGCGAGCAAGGCTTACGTCTAATTCGGTCTATCGCTGAAAGTTTAACTGTAAATCCGCTGACCGAAACTCTGCGGGCTGGAAAAGACGGCCTGCTCATCCTGACAGAAAAAAAGAAACTCTCAGAAGACCTTGCCTTGGTCTGCACTCCCGGAGGCACAACGCCCGCCTGGCTGGATCTTTTCGTCGGCGAGCGGGTAGAGATCGAAGGTGTGCAGGTTTTGGCTGCCCGGTGCACGCTAGAGAATGCTTCGGCACTGCAGGCAGCTTTACCCAATCTTGTTCCCGTTCCGCTGGGGCTAAGCCCGTCGTTCGGTTTCGGCGACCGCATCGGCCTGGCCACGCCCGGCCACGCAAAAGCCATGTACGCGCAGGGTAAGACCCTGGTTCCCATCTTCGCCCAGCAGTCCGTCCGTGAAATGACCCGCACCGATCGCACTCCGGGCCAGGTGATGGCTGATGCCACCTGGGGCGCTTTTCGGGCCGGATGGCAGGGGCAGGTGGGTGCAGACGCCGATCATCTTAAGACCGCGACCGACGTGGATGACATGGCCAAGGCAGGATTCACCTTGTTTACCCTCGACCCTTCCGATCACGTGGATCAAAGAGCCGACAACTATACTGAAACCCAGGTCGACGAGCGCTTTTGGGCCCTGCTGCAGGATAAAGTTCCCGGCGCTTCAGAAGTGCTGGGTTTGTACGCGGGCAAAACCATTGATTTAGGGTCGAAAAAAATTCAACTGGGCGAGAACGAAATAAAGCGGGCGGCGGTGAAATACGGCCGAGCACTGGCCCATATCTACGCCATGGCCGAACATGCGGCACGGGCCATGGCCGGACGGGGATTCGAATTGGAGATTTCGGTGGATGAAACTGAACAGCCGACCTCCATATCGGAGCACCTGTTTATTGCACTCGAACTGAAAAGGCATGAAGTGCCGCTCGTAAGCCTTGCCCCGCGCTTTGTCGGAGACTTCGAAAAGGGAGTGGACTATCGGGGCGATGTAACTCGTTTTGATGCCGAACTGACCCTGCACGCGGCCATTGCCGAACAATATGGTCCTTATAAAATCAGCCTGCACAGCGGTAGTGACAAATTCGGTGTGTACCCACAGTTAGGGCGGATCACCCATCAGGCTTTCCATGTCAAGACCGCGGGCACCAGCTACCTGGAAGCCCTGCGCGCTGCCTGCCGGGCCGATCCCGATTTCTTCCGCGAAATCGCTGTCTTTTCTTTAGAGCAATTCGAAACGGACCGGGCTACCTATCACATCAGCGCAACATTATCGGGCACACCTGCGCCCGACGGTCTTTCAGCGAGCGAGCTGGAGCACCTGTATCTGAACGAGGACAATGGCCGCCAGATCCTGCATGTGACCTATGGCTCCGTTTTAACGGCCAGAACTGGAGGGAACAACAGCCCCTACCGATTTCGCGAGAGGCTGCAGGCGTTGCTGCTTGAACACCGCGATCTGCACGATCAGGTGCTGGCCGATCATCTGGGCAAACACCTGCGTCTCTTGTGCGGAAAAGAAGGATAAGAATGATGGCAGCGAACACCGTTTCCTTTGCCGACCGGTGTTCACCGCTGGTCATGACCCTGGACATCGGGTCCTCTTCGGTGCGCTGCGGTATTTTTGACAGTACGGCTCGGGCAGTGGAAAACATGGAGGCCGCACTTCCCCATCGACTGGAAACCGGGCGGGACGGCATTTCCAGGGTCGATCCCGAGGCCTTGCTTGAAGCCTTGTTTTTATGTATCGACAAGGTGCTGGATGGTCTCGGCACCGCCGGCAGGGATATTGCGGCTGTGGGGTGCTGCACGTTTGTGGCCAACGTGATGGGCCTGGACGCTTCGGATCGCCCGGTTATGCCGCTCAGCACCTATGCGGACACCTCTTCCTGGCCTCAGGCCGAACGACTGAAGACTGAATTAGACCAGGAAAAGGTGCGACAACGAGTCGGCTGCTACTTTCACCCCAGTTACCTGCCATCCCGGTTTTTGTTCTGGAAAGAAACGGATTCGGCTTTGTTTCACAAGGTGACCCGATGGGTCAGCCTTGGCGAATATCTGGAAAAGACCCTGTTCGGCCCATCCGATCGGTCCGGCGTGACCCACAGCGTGGCTTCCTGGACCGGGCTTCTGAACCGGCACTCCCTGGATTGGGATGAAGAACTGTTGGACCATCTGGCCCTGGAAAAGGGTACCCTGTCCCGATTGGTTGATGTGTCCGAGCCCCGCACCGGGCTGACAAAAAGGTTTGCAGAGCGCTGGCCTGTGCTGCAGAACATACCGTGGTTTCCGGCAATCGGCGACGGTGCGGCGGCCAACCTTGGCAGTGCCAAGACCGGTACGCCGCAAACTGTGGTCGTCACCCTGGGTACAACCGGGGCTGTACGGGCAATCATCCAGGGGCCGCTCCCTCGTATCCCGGAGGGCTTGTGGTGTTACCTCGTGGACAAGGATCGTCTTTTACCCGGCGGTGCACTGACCGAAGGCGGCAACGTCCATGCCTGGATGTGCGAAGCCCTGAACCTGAACGATCCCGTTAGTTTGGAGCAGGAGCTCGACGCCATGCAGCCGGACGCACACGGCTTGACCTTTCTCCCTTTTTTCGCGGGTGAACGCAGCCCGGGTTGGCGGGGCCGGGCCACCGCCACGGTGCACGGCATGACATTGGCGACAAAGCCTCTGGAAATTCTGCGTGCCGGTATGGAATCCGTGACACTCCGTCTGGGCCTGATCTTCGAGCGCCTGATGCCCCTGCTTGAGATGACAACCGAAGACCACCCAACTGATATCCCCGTTGTGGCGGGAGGAGGGGCCCTGGCCGCCTCACCAGCCTGGACTCAAATGTTGGCGGACGTGCTGGGGCACAAGGTCGAGCGTTGCGGCCTGGACGAGACTTCTTCC
Organism: bacterium; assembly: GCA_022865845.1. Classification (GTDB taxonomy): domain Bacteria; phylum BMS3Abin14; class BMS3Abin14; order BMS3Abin14; family BMS3Abin14; genus JALHUC01. The sequence continues at coordinate 5,663 of JALHUC010000383.1, forward strand.
CGGGGTGTTGCCCTGATGGTTCTTGAGTTTATTGAAGCTTATAAAACGCCAGCAGGCACAATATCCGGAACTGTGTTCGAACCCGATCCCGATGCACATGATATCTACCGGGCGGCTCAGGAACGGCAGGCAGATTTATACGACACCATCCGTGAATTCGACGAAAGGGAGCGTGGGAATTGATGATGAAAAGCAATGACGTCGGATTGATCGGCCTGGGGGTTATGGGCCAGAACCTGGCGTTAAACATTGCCCGCAATGAATTTAAAACAGCGGCATATGACATCACCGCTGAGACCACCCGGGAATTCATGGATCGGATCGGGAGCGAGTCGGGCATTACCGCTGTTGATGATCTGAGGGAACTGGCCGCTGTACTGACCCGGCCGCGAAAGATCCTTTTAATGGTCCAGGCCGGTCCTGCCGTGGATGAGGTTATCGAGGGGCTCGTGGATGTTTTGGAACCCGGCGATCTGATCATGGACGGCGGAAACTCGTTGTTTAGTGATACGCAACGTCGAGGGGTGTTCCTTGCCGAAAAGGAACTGAAGTATCTGGGCGTGGGCATCTCGGGCGGAGAAGAAGGTGCCTTAAATGGGCCCAGTATAATGCCGGGCGGTGACCTGCAGGCCTGGCAAATGGTCGAGCCCATTTTCAAAGCCATTGCGGCCAGGGCCGATGAAGAACCCTGTGTGGCGCTCATGGGCGCAGGTGGGGCGGGTCATTTCGTAAAGATGGTTCACAACGGCATTGAGTATGGGGACATGCAGCTCATTGGCGAAAGCTATGATCTGATGCGCAGGACCCTGGGGATGTCTGCTGCCGATCTGGCCGAGGTGTTCGCCGAATGGAGCCGGGGCCCGCTATCTTCTTATCTTATCGACATTACGGCCGATATTTTTTGCAAAATAGATGAAGAAACCGGCAAACCCCTGGTGGATCTGATCCTGGACACGGCCGGTCAGAAAGGCACGGGCCGCTGGACCGTGCAAAGCGCCCTGGAGCTGGGTGTGGCTGTGCCGACGCTGGCGGCTGCCGTGGATGCCCGTGTTATCTCTTCACTCAAGAAAGAGCGTACCAACGCTGCCAGGATGCTGCCCGGGCCGAAGGCTTCTTCCGCAGGCGGCCGGCAGCAGACCTTCATTGAAAAGTTGGGTAAGGCCCTGTACACGGCCAAGATCTGTGCTTATGCCCAGGGCTTTGCCCTGATGCAGGCCGCGGACGGAGCTTATGGTTTCGGTCTGGATTTAGGAGAAACGGCCCGAGTGTGGAAGGCTGGCTGTATTATCCGGGCCCTGTTTCTGGAAGAGGTGCGCAGGGCTTTTGCCACAAAACCTGACATTGACAACCTGCTGATGGACCCGTTCTTTTCCAAGGCAGCCGGGGAGGGTCAGCAGGCCTTGCGGGAAGTGGTATCCGTTGGCTCCCAGGCCGGGGTGGCTGTACCCGCGTTGTCTGCATCCCTGGCATATTACGATGCTTACCGTACGGATCGTCTGCCGGTCAATCTGCTGCAGGCCCAACGTGACTACTTTGGGGCACACACCTATCAACGCACGGACAAGGAAGGCGTTTTTCACACAAAATGGAAATAAAAAAGGACAAATAGCATGGTCGTGGGACACGCTGCAAAAGATGGGTCGCTGTCAGAACAAGAGGTGCTGGATATACTGGCCCAAGGCATACCTGACAAACAGGTGGCGGGTAAACGCATCCTGGTGCTTACTCCGGATCACACCCGCACCTGCCCGCTGCCCATGATGATAAGAGGGCTGGCCAAAATCGTGGCTCCACAAACCGCGCAGCTGGACTTCATGGTGGCCCTGGGTACTCACCCGGTGATGGATCAAAAAGCTATTCTGTCTCTGTATGGCCTTACATCCGAGTCCAAAAAAAGACTTCTGCCCGGGTCCCGGGTCATGGCTCACCGATGGGATCTGCCCGAAACCTTAAAGGTCGTTGGGCGTCTTGAAGCGGATGAGATCGCGGCGATCACCGGTGGACGCTTTAGCGAAGGCGTAGATGTGTCCATCAACCGCCATGTATTCGATTACGATCTTATTCTCATTCTGGGGCCGGTGTTCCCTCACGAGGTGGCCGGATTTTCAGGCGGGGACAAGTACCTGTTTCCGGGCGTTGCCGGCGGGGATTTTCTACATTTCACCCACTGGCTGGGCGCGGTGGTCACCTGCTGGGACACCATTGGCATTAAGAATACACCGGTGCGAGAGGCTCTCACGCGTGCGGCAAGGCTCGTTTCCGTGCCGCGCCTGTGCGTGGCCATGGTGGTCCGATCCAGGACCGAACTGGCCGGACTCTATGTGGGTGAGACTTTGGCTGCCTGGTCTGCGGCCGCAGATCTCTCGGCGAAAATACACATTGTTTACAAAGACAAGCCCTTTCACACTGTACTGGGCACGGCTTCACGCATGTACGAAGAGATCTGGGTCGCCGGAAAGGTCATGTACAAGCTGGAACCCGTGGTGGCCGACGGCGGTACCCTCATCATCTATGGCAAGCACATCAACCGTGTTTCCGACACCTGGGGCGATCTGATCGCCCGTATCGGCTACCACACCCGCGACTATTTCCTTAAACGCATGGACCGGTTCAAGGATATTCCCGGCGGGGTGCTGGCTCATTCCACCCATGTGCGGGGTCTGGGCACTTTCGAATCCGGCGTGGAAAAACCCCGCATCAACCTGGTCCTGGCCACTTCCATTCCCGAAGATCAGTGCCGGGCTATCAACCTGGGCTACATGGACCCGGATGTCGTCGATCTGGACGACTACAGGAACAAGGAAGATGAGGGAATTCTCTTTGTGGAAAACGCCGGGGAGATCTTGCACCGGCTCAAAGAATAGTCAATTGTTCGGACTCTGCCAATCGGTGCTTTTTAAAAATGTTTAGCTTTTCCGATCCAGTCCGGCTGCGGAGTAAATCGCTTCCACGGCAGCAACACTGCGCATGCCTTCATGGCCGTCTACCAGAAGCGCTTCCTTGCCCCTGATGGCAGCAATAAAGTTTTTTACAATTTCAATGTGTCCGGTAATGGGAATGCCGCTGGGATCACCACCGGCACCAGCTCCGGCGGTTCTTTCTCGTAACCCATGAGCTGGTTTACCCGCTGCCGTTTGCCAGCGCAGAATCTCTTCTCCTTCGATCTGAATGCCGCCATAAGTGCCGTAGATCTCCACCCGGTGGGCGAAGCCGGGCTCTGCGAGCGTGGTGGCCACTATCGTTGCCATGGCACCTCCGGCAAAGGTCAACGTGGCAGACAGGGTATCCTCTACTTCAATGTTATGGCCCAGAGTGGCGGCGCGGGCCTGGATATGTTCGGGATCACCCATGAACCAGATCAAAAGATCCAGAAGATGGATACCCTGGTTCATCAGCACACCGCCGCCGTCCAGAGCCCAGGTGCCCCGCCAGGCGGCAGAATTGTAGTAGGCCTCGGTTCGATTGTAGGGAATGCTCACGAGGCCAGCGACCAGATCCCCCAGTTCTCCCGATTGCACGGCAAGATGCACCTTCTTAAACAGCGGCTCAGCCCGGCGCTGCAGAGCCACACCCAGAAGCCGGCCTGCCAGTTCGAAAGCCTTGATCATCTTTCGGGCATCGGTTGTGGTAAGTGCCATGGGTTTTTCAACCAGCACATGCTTGCCGGATTGGGCGCATTCAATGGCCTGGTCTGCATGCAGACCGCTGGGCGAACAGATACAGACAACGTCTACGTCCGGGCGGCTAAGCATTTCCTTAAGTTTCATGCACCGGCCGCCATATTTTTCGCTAAGCGTTTTGTCGGACCGGCGCGAGGCAAACCCGATAAGATGTGCATTGTCATCCGCGCTGGCTGTGATGGCTCGAGCGTGAAGCTCGGCGGCCATGCCGGTTCCCACAATGCCGAAGCCGATGCTGTCGTGTTCAGGCATAATGTTGATTCCCTGGCAGATCCACATCGTCGTGGGGCCCATTGACAAAGCTACCCATATCTCCCTTGGCTACAGGGCTCGGAATATGCCTAGTCTGAGAGGATCGGAAGCGGGGCAGACACTTAAATCCACGAGGCGTACGGTTTCCTCTGGCGTGTCCGGTCAGGAGAACAGTTCCTCCCTACCCTATAAGATTTGGTAACGTAAGCGATATAGCGGGAATGAATGTAATGAGCATCAAGGCAACTAATATGGCAAGATAAAAAGGCCATATTGTTTTCACTGCATCCTCTAGCCTGATGCCACCGACAGCACAACCGACAAATAAACAGGTCCCCACAGGAGGGGTACAGAGCCCCAGCCCGAGGTTCATTAATAATACCATGCCGAACTGATATGGATCCATACCAATGGAAATAGCAATTGGCAAAAATATGGGAGTACAAATGAGAATCAACGCGGCCATATCCATTATCATGCCTAGAAGAAGAAGCATAAGGTTGATCATCAACAAGATAACGACCGGGTTATCTGAAATACCCAGCAGGAAAACCGACATTTTTGTTGGCACCTGGTAAAAAGTCAACAAGTATGCAAATGCGCCCGAACAGGCGATCAGGATCATTACCATTGAAGTCGTCCTGACCGAATTTGTGACAGCCAGCTTAAACTTCTCCCATGTCAAAGCCCTATAGACGACAATTGTAACTATAAAGGCATAAATAGCTCCAAATGCTCCTGATTCTGTAACAGTAAAAATTCCGCTGAGTACACCACCAACAATTATAATTGCGGTCATCAACCCGGGAACCGCCGCTATAAAATCCTTGAATAAAGATACAAAGCCGGGAAAGGCCTCGGAAGTATAGCCCCGCTTTACAGCGACAACGTAGGAAACGGTAGCAAGGCACAGGCACATCAAGGCACCGGGAATAAATCCGGCAAGAAACAATTTGGAAATGGAAAGACCACCTCCGGCTGCCACGGCATAAATGATCATATTGTGGCTCGGTGGGATAATTAATCCTGCAATAGATGAGGTTACGGTCACATTTACCGCGTAATCAACGTCATAACCTTTCTCTTTCATGATAGGTATCAAGATGGCTCCAAGAGCAGAAACATCTGCTACGGCAGAACCTGATATGCCACCGAACAGCATGGATGAGAAAACATTAACAACACCAAGTCCTCCCCGCATAGCTCCAACGGCAGAAGAGGCGAAGCGAACCAACCGCAAGGCAATACCACCATGAAACATTAGATCACCCGCAAAAATAAAGAACGGAATCGCCATGAGGGAAAAAATGCTGATACCTGAAATGATCCGCTGAAAAGCGATCATCATCGGTAGCCCTTCATAAAAAAAGGCGGAAACAGAAGCAACTCCAATAGCAAATGCCACCGGGGTGCCAATGACGACACAAATTGCGAACACACCAAATAAGATCAGCAGGCCCATTGATTAAAAATCCCCTGTTTACCTGGTATCTTCTTCGTATGTACGTTTAAAAAAATGAATAAGATGGCCAATGGAGTATAGAAAGACAAAAATGCCGCTCAACATAATAGGCAAAGATCGCCATCCTTCAGAGACATGGATGAGGGGGATCTCAGCTGTCCACCTGAACATGGTCAACTTATAGCCATAGACTGCCATCACCAAGCCAAATCCGGTTAAGATAGCATATGACAGGAAATCAAAAATGCGACGAACCGGTTTCGGGCTTATTTCCCGGAACACTGATACACTCAGGTGGCTTTTTTTATGAACACCAACAGTTGCGCCTAAAAAGCTGATATAGACAACCAATAACAAGGAAACTTGTTCAACCCAGGTGGGGGTCGAATTCAGCACGTAACGACCAAAAACAAGCCAACCGAAAATAGCCGTCATGACAACAAGACCGACACCGGTAATTATGATGGTAATATTGGCAAAGAGATCTAATAACCTGTCATATGATGATATTTTTTCTAACGATTTTTCTGAAGACATAAATAATTCCCGTTTGAAATCAAATTCATTAATATGGATTACACTGAACAATGGTCACCGGCATTCTTTTCAAAAAGAATACCGGTGACCTCAACGGTTCAAAAAATAAAACTAAGGCGTTTCTTGAATCAGTTTGACTAACGGTTTCAGACCTGGATTAGCAGCCAGGAATTTGTCATAAACCGGTTTCATCGCAGCCTGGAATGCACTTTTTTCTGGAATCTCATTGACCACAGCGCCACCTTCCTTAACTTTTGTCTCACTCGCTTTTTCCCGCTTCTTCCAAAGGTCACGCTGAACCACCGCTGACTCTTGAGCCGCAGCCCTCAGGATTTTTTGATCACCTGCAGATAATTTGTTGTACACGTCTGCATTTATAGCCAAAATCTCAGGGATGATCAGATGCTGAGAGTTGGAATAATACTTTGCTACCTCATAATGCCCTGTTGACTCATAGGAAGGCCAGTTGTTTTCAGCACCGTCTACAACTCCGGTTTTCAATGACTGGTATACTTCGGCAAACGCCATTGGAGACGGATTTCCACCAAGCGCAGAGATCATACCGGAGTATAGATCATTATTCATAACCCTGACTTTCATGCCGGTAACATCGGCGGGTTTATTGATGGCCTTCTTGGAGTTATAAAACGAACGGGCTCCGGCATCATACCATGCCAGGACAATAAGGCCTTTTTTTGCACAACCTTCGCTGATCATTTCGCCCGCTTTCCCATCAAGAACACGCCAAACATGATCCGTGTCTTTAAAGATAAATGGGAGGGAAACGACATTCGCTTCAGGAACGATGGGGCCAAGAGGGCCCAGGCTGAAGTTGGCGATCTCCAGCGCACCGACACGCACCTGCTCAATGGCGTCCGGCTGACTGCCGAGGGTACCTGAATGGTACATCTTCAGAGTCATTTTACCGCCGGACTTTTCGCTCAGCAGATCAGCAAACTTGTCCAATGCTACTGTATTTGGGTAGCCCGGCACATGAATGTTCCAGCCCTTCCATTCTTTGGCCTGGGCTGACACAGAAAAACCAACCATCACTGCAATGGCTAAAGCTAAAACAGCAAACTTTTTTAACCAATTCATTTGGCACTCTCCTTACATAACTTATTAGAAAATGCGTTTACGGTCAGGCCACCCTAAAAATGGTGATACCAATAAACAATCCTGCAAGACTACTTGCATTCCAGTCACACCTGACCCCCAACCTCGACATTCTCCCTCCTTTCTCATTAGTAGTCGTAAATGACCAGATCATACAACCACCTGGCTTTCTGTTTTGATCACTGTTGCCATAGTTGTGTCGTCATACTCCCCTGGTCCCCAACCCTCCTTTCCCCATAGAGAATTTTATTGTTTAGAGCTTTATCCCGGTGCTTTTTCATCTCAATCGGCTGATCTCGATCATGTTCATGTCGCCGAAATTCTGGTTATCTCCGACCATTCCCCAGATGAAACTGTAGTCCGACGTGCCGCTGCCGGCATGAATAGACCAGCTCGGTGAGATCACGGCCTCCTCGTTATGAACCATTATATGCCGGGTACGCTCGGGTTCCCCCATCAGGTGAAACAGCACAGCGTCCGGTTTTAGATCGTAGTAAAAGTAGACTTCCATTCGACGGGAATGGGTATGGCAAGGCGGCAGGCTGTTCCAGACGTTGCCGGGTTCCACTATCGTCAAGCCCATGACCAGGTTGGCGCTTTGTATGCCGCCGGGATGGATGTATTTGTTCAGCACGCGAACATTGCACTGTTCCGGCGTCCCGATTCGAACCGATTCAACCTCTTCCATCGTAACTTTCCGGGTTGGATAAGAT
>JALHUC010000384.1 GCA_022865845.1 bacterium
GTTCTGCCAATGGCAGCGCCGAGGACAGAGCCCAGGAAGACGTCGGAAGGCCAGGCTTCCTGGTAATAGAGTCTGCTGTACGCGGTGCCGGCGGCGATCCCGTAGTAGAGCATCGCCTCCAGGAACTGTTTTTCGTAGGCGAAAACACCGGCAATTGAAAAGATGAGGGAGGAGTTCATATCAGGCATGGAGCGGTACTTGTTGAAAGGTTCGAATTCGTCCGAGTTGGCGCTGTCGTCCGGCCCCTTATGGCCGATCACGAACCCGGAACCAGCTGTTATCAGGGCAGTGATGGCGACGGCCTCAAGGCTTTCCAGGGAATTGGATTTCAGGTTCCTGTTGTCAAGGAAATAGCCCAGGAGATAAAGCCCAGCCGTGGTCTCAGGGATGTTCCGGCCGAGGACCCTGAAGCGCTCGAACACATCGTCTGCACTCTCACTGCTGCTATCCGCGATGTCCTGTAAAAACTCCTCGTCCTCGTTCAGCAGGAAAAGGGTACCCAACAGGGTTAACCCCGTAAACGCCGTTCCTCTGGGAGTCAGCCGCACCGGGGAAGTAAGGACATGTCTGAGATCCCCATCGATCTTATCCATGATCATCTCGAAAGCAGGATCGAGACGCTGAACCTCGTCAGCTGGCTCCAGGATCCGGAGCTGACGATCCGGCTGGGTTTCGGACTGCCCATGAGCCTGCGGGAGCATTACCCCGAAACAACATACCCAGACTAGAAAGAATAAGCGCGCCATCCGTCTCATGAGGCGTTTCCCTCGTGATCTTCCTCTTCCAAGCTGCTGATGCCTTTTTCCAGAGCTTCTTTGAGTTCCGGGATCTTTTCCTCTTCACCCGGCATGATCACGCCCGCGGAGATTATGACCCTGAAAGCCTGATCCACTGTCCAGTTCAGGGGGATGATCTGTTCCTCGGGCACAACGATGAGGTAGCCTGAGGTCGGGTTGGGGGTGGTGGGGACAAAAACCGTAAAGGAGCGAGGTATTTTCTCCTCCAGCTTTCCGGTGGATTCCCCTGTGATAAAGCCGATGCTGTATAGCCCCTTACGGGGATACTCCAGAAGCACAGCCCTGCGAAAGCTGTCCTGGCTATTTATGAACACAGCTTCGATGATCTGCTTGGAAGAGAAATAGAACCACCTGAGGAACGGGATCTTTTCGAGAATCTTCTCACCCGTAGTCACCAGTTTTCTGCCAATAACATTGGCCACAAGTCCACCGATGACAAAAATGAGAGCTACAGTGAAAATCAGGCCGAGACCGGGGATGGGGAACCCCAGGAGCTCTTCCGGCCGATAAGCACGGGGGATGAGCTGCAGTATGTGATCGGTCCAGTTAAACAGGGTAAGGAGGACCCAGCCGGTGAGGAACAAGGGCATGAGGACCAACAGACCTGTAAGGATATATTTTCTGATGACCGCTTTCATGGACTGTTGCGTGACTCCCTAAATAGAATGAACAGTGAACCGTGAACGGTTTAAAGCGATTCCTGATTCTCAATCCTGAATCCTGAATCCTGAATCCTCTACGCTGAAACACCCGCATTCTATGAGAGCGTTACAACGTTTACAAGGGTAGATGGACAATATACTAAAAAAATTACATTAAACCCTTGATTTTTCAATAGCGAAGGTTATATTCCTCCCATCGTTAGCACTCTGGAGGTGAGAGTGCCAAAAAGTCCCAAAGAAGGGGATATCAGCGGATCAGCCTTATCACTCAACCGGGTCCGATGGCAATCTCGAAACTTTTTTTATTCAAGAAGGAGGATCAGAAGATGAAGATCAGACCGTTGCAGGATCGCATTCTCGTTAAAAGGCTGGAGGAGTCAGGCAAAACAAAGGGTGGGATCATCATCCCGGATACAGCCAAAGAAAAGCCCCAGGAAGGTAAGGTTGTGGCTGCCGGTAAAGGCCGCGTCCTGGAGGATGGTTCCCAGCGCAAACTGGATTTGAAAGTCGGAGACAAGATCCTTTTCGGCAAGTATGCCGGTACAGACGTCAAGATCGATGAAGAGGACTATCTCATCATGAGGGAAGACGATGTCCTCGGTGTCATTGAGAAGTAGCAATAAGTGAAGTAGCAAAATAATCTTTTAAGCTCCCAAGGAGGAAGTATCCAATGAGTAAGGTTATCATGTTCAGTGAAGATGCCCGCAAGCAGCTGCTTATCGGAGTGAACGCCCTGGCCGACACGGTCAAGGTTACCCTCGGCCCTAAAGGACGCAACGTCATTATCGAGAAAACCTTCGGCTCACCCACCGTCACCAAGGACGGGGTAACTGTTGCCAAAGAGATCGAGCTTGAAGATAAGTTCCAGGACCTCGGCGCCCAGATGGTCAAGGAAGTTGCCAGCAAGACCTCCGATGTGGCTGGCGATGGAACCACCACCGCCACCGTTCTGGCCCAGGCCATGTTCCGGGAGGGGATCAAGAACGTCACCGCCGGCGCCAACCCCATGGATGTGAAAAGGGGTATTGACGCTGCCGTTATCGCAGTAGTGGAACAGCTCCACAAGATCAGCAAGCCCACCAAAGAGCAGAAAGAGATCTCCCAGGTGGGTACCATCTCCGCCAACAACGATTCTTCCATCGGCGAGATCATTGCCGAGGCCATGAGCAAGGTCGGCAAGGAGGGTGTTATCACCGTGGAAGAGGCCAAGGCCATGGAGACATCCCTGGATGTCGTGGACGGCATGCAGTTCGACCGCGGCTACCTGTCCCCTTATTTCGTGACCGACCCGGAGCGGATGGTGACTGAACTTGAGAACCCCTATATCCTCATTTTCGAAAAGAAGATCAGTGCCATGAAAGACCTCATCCCGATCCTGGAGCAGGTCGCACGGTCCAGCAGGCCCCTTCTCATCGTTGCTGAGGACGTCGAGGGCGAGGCCCTTGCCACCCTCGTGGTCAACAAGATCCGCGGAACCCTTTCAGCAGCAGCCGTCAAGGCCCCGGGCTTCGGCGACAGGCGCAAGGCCATGCTGGAAGACATCGCTGTTCTCACCGGCGGCCGTGTTATCTCCGAGGACGCCGGCATCAAACTGGAAGCCATTACCCTCGAAGACCTCGGTCAGGCAAAACGCATCACCCTGGATAAAGAAACCAGCACCATCATTGACGGTGCCGGAGCCAAGAAGGCCATCGAAGGCCGCGTAGGCCAGCTGAGAATCCAGATCGATGATACCAAATCCGAGTACGACCGCGAGAAGCTGCAGGAGAGGCTTGCCAAGCTCGTCGGAGGTGTGGCCGTCATCAAGGTAGGCGCCGCGACCGAGACCGAGATGAAAGAGAAAAAGGCCCGTGTCGAAGACGCTCTGCACGCCACTCGCGCTGCGGTTGAAGAGGGCATCGTCCCTGGAGGCGGAGTCGCCTACCTGCGCTGCCTGGGCGTCCTGGACAAAATTAAAATGGACGTTGAGGATCAGCAGATCGGCGTCAACATCGTCCGCAAGTCCCTTGAGGAGCCTCTTCGCCAGATCATCGCCAACGCCGGCCTCGAGCCGTCCATCATCATTGACAAGGTGAAGAGCAATAAGAAAGTCAGCTTTGGCTTCGATGCCGCCAAGGAAGAGTACACGGACCTTATTGAGGCAGGTATCATCGATCCCACCAAGGTGACCCGTTATGCCCTTCAGAATGCGGCCTCCATCGCCGGCCTCCTGCTCACCACGGAAGCCAGCGTCGTGAACAAGGCTGAAGAAGGTGGAATGGGAATGGGCGGCGGCGGAATGCCCGGAATGGGTATCCCCGGCATGTAATAAAAAAGCGGGGTCAACGCCCCACTTTTTTCATCTTAGATCTCACATCTCAGATCTCAAAGAAAGCCCGGAGCGAAAGCTCCGGGCTTTTTATTCGTGGACACCCATGGGAGTCCAAAGTCCAATGTCCAAAGTCCAAAGGGAGAATCTATTAACGCAGAGTGCCGCAGAGGAGAGCTGAACCTAGGGGAAGGAACGGTTCCTTTGAAAGCGGTAAAGACTGTCTCACGCAGAGGCACAGAGACACAGAGAAAGGCTGGAATCTGGGGCTACCTGATTGTCATTCAGGGCGGAGACTCGGAATCCAGTCGTATTCCTATAAAGTACGACAAAAGCTTTAACGCAGAGGGCCGCAAGGTTCATCACAAAGAGCTATCGCAGTGTTTCGTTAGGTAAATCTGAATCAGGGGAAAGGGCTGCTTTATAATAGCGATGTGAGCAGCCTCGCGCAGGGGCGCAGGGAACGCAGTTAGGAACAAGGGATTTGATATAAATTTAATCTGTTTAATTCTTCTCTGCGTTCTCTGCGTCTCTAGTGAGTCGCGCCTGCGGCGTGACGAACGGGCGAGAGACAGCTTTTACCGTATTTATAGGAACCGAGATTGCCACGTCGTCACGCCGTTGGCGTGACTCCTCGCAATGACATACGATTGAGTTGGACGCTAGACGCTAGACTCTAGACCCCAGACGCTATTTTTTCTTCCGCCCTGCGCCCTTCGGCCTTCGCGCTGAGTCCGAGTCCCTCACCGTGACTCCGATCCTCCCAGCGGCCACTCTTACGTCCAATACCTCCCCTGGCTCTACCTGCTTCGGATCGCGGACGAGGACTCCATCAACCGTGCTAACCACCGCATATCCCCGATCCAACACCGCTTGCGGTCCCAGGGAGTGAAGCAGTCCTGAAAGGTTTTTCAGTTCAGAGCGGGATCCGGTGAGACGTGCCCGGGTGTGGCTGACCAGTCTGAAGGAGAGATCATCCAGACGCATCTTTCCCTGCTCCAGCAGATGGCGGGGGTGGGTCAAACGGGAACCGACGACAGCCATCCGGGATTTTGCTTCACCGGTAGCAAGCCGTGCAGCCGCCACAAGCCTTGACGTCATATACTGAAGACCTGCCAGCAGTCCCTCCCGGCTCTCGGAAATCATCTCGGCGGCAGCGGAGGGGGTCGGTGCCCGCAGGTCAGCCGCCAGGTCACACAGGGAGATGTCGATCTCGTGACCGACTGCGGACACTATCGGGATCGGGCATGCAGCGACAGCCCGGACGACTTTTTCATCCGAAAAGGCCAGCAGGTCCTCGAAGGAGCCCCCTCCCCTTCCAATGATGATCACATCCGCTTTTCCATGTTCGATCAAAACTTCCAGGGCCGTTACGATGGAATCCGGGGCTTCCTTTCCCTGCACGAGGGCGGGGGAAAGGAGGACCCTGACAGGCGCGGCTCGATCCCGAAGGACCTTGGTGATGTCCCTGATGGCGGCCCCTGTCGAGGAGGTGACCACTCCTACGCAGGTGGGAAACGCCGGCAGATCCTTTTTCCTGTCGGCATCGAACAACCCCTCGGCCTGAAGGCGTACCCGCAGCTGTTCAAGAGCCTGCATGATGGCACCTAGTCCTCGGGGCTCCATGTCATCCACAATGAGCTGATAATTTCCTCGTGCCTCGTAGACAGTCAGGCGTCCCAGAAGGAGAACGCTCATTCCATCCTCCGGCAGGAAGGGAAGGCGCCCCGCTTCTCGACGGAACATCACAGCCCTTATCTGGCAGTTTCCATCTTTGACAGTGAAATAGTAGTGACCGCTGGAGGCGGCACTGAAATCGGAGAGTTCCCCTTCTACCCACAGGGGTGGAAACACGTTCTCAAGGATGCCCTTGATCTGGCGGGTGAGATCGGTAACCGAAAGGGGTGTTGAGCGGTCCACAGTAGCTCCTTTTAGAAAGTCAATTCCGTATTGAGCATTCCGAATTTCGGATTAAAAAATGTTAATCCTCAATCCCCAATGCGAAATCCACAATTTAATTCCCTCTGGGAATTAAGGAGATACGGACCTGCCGAGAGAACGGGTGATGCGTTCGATGGAAACAGCTTTCCCTGTATTGGAATCAACCTCAATCAGGGCACCGCACAGGGTAGGGACTCCTGTGGCAAGATGGAACCTTGTAGGCATCTGACTCAGAAACCGGTAACGCGCCGCCTTGAAATCGATCCCGATTACAGAACCCTCCTCGTTGCCTGTCATCCCCAGATCGCTGATGTAAGCGGTGCCGTCAGTCATTATCCGCTCGTCGGCTGTCTGAATGTGGGTGTGGGTCCCCAGAACAGCGCTCACCCGCCCGTCGAGGTAAAGACCAAGGGCACGTTTTTCAGAGGTGGCCTCTGCGTGAATATCAACCAACACACATCGCAGCTTCGGATCCAGATCGGAAAGGATTTCGTCGGCCTTCCTGAATGGACAATCCAGGTTATCCATGAATACGCGTCCCGAGAGGTTCACAACGGTAACCGGAACCCCCCCTGGTGTTTTGACCGTTGTCAGGCCGACACCTGGCGCGCCAGCAGGATAGTTCGCAGGCCTGAGGACCCTGTCGGTGTCGGCAAGAAGCTCACAGGCTTCCTTCTTGTCCCAGACATGGTTGCCCGTGGTTAGAACATGGACCCCGGCGGCAAAGAGATCTTCGGTGGTGTCGGCAGTGATACCGAACCCTCCGGCGGCGTTTTCAGCGTTGGCGGCCACCAGATCGATATGGTATTTATCCACCAGTCCGTCAAGGAGGTCACGGACGGCGACACGCCCCGGCTTTCCCACCACATCGCCGATAAACAGGATCCTGACTGTATCAGCGGATTGATTACTCATCGCTCCCGGATTCCGAATTCTGAATTATTATTTGGCATAATCCACAGCACGTGTCTCACGAATGACGGTCACCTTTATCTGGCCCGGGTAGGCTAATTCCTTCTCAATGCTCTGGGCGATCTGTTTGGCTACCACGACTGCCTGGTCATCATTGATTTCCTCGGACTCTACCATAATCCGGATCTCACGACCTGCCTGTATAGCATAACTTTTATCAACACCTTTGAAACCGTTGGCGATGCGCTCGAGATCTTCGAGACGCTTTATGTAGGTTTCGAGCATCTCGCGCCTGGCTCCCGGGCGTGCCGCTGATAGAGCATCAGCTGCCTGGACCAGCACAGCTTCGATGGAACCAGCCTTTACCTCATCGTGATGGGAAGCGATGGCGTTAACCAACTTCTGGGACTCGCCGTATTTCTTGGCAAGTTCAGCACCAATGAGAGCGTGGGACCCTTCAACCTCATGGTCCACTGCTTTGCCGACGTCGTGCAAAAAACCAACCCTCTTGGCATCCTTGACGTTCAACCCCAATTCGCCCGCCATGCTGCCGCAAAGGAAAGCGACCTCAATAGAGTGTTGAAGGACGTTCTGGGCGTAACTGGTCCGGTACTTGAGTTTTCCCATAAGCCTTATGAGTTCCGGGTGAATGCCGTGGACGCCAATGTCAAACGCGGCCTTTTCCCCCTCTTCCTTGATCGCCGTCTCCATCTCCCTGGAAACCTTCTTGACGACCTCCTCGATACGCGCGGGGTGTATCCTCCCATCCGAAATCAGCCGCTCAAGGGCGATCCTTGCTATCTCACGGCGAATCGGATCGAACACCGACAGAACTACAGCTTCAGGTGTATCGTCAACGATGAGATCTACGCCGGTAGCACTTTCAAAGGAGCGGATATTCCTCCCTTCCCTCCCGATGATCCTGCCTTTCATCTCATCGCTGGGCAGATTGACTACCGTAACTGCCCTCTCCGCGATGTAATCTCCTGCATAGCGCTGAATGGAAAAGCTGATGATCTCTTTAGCCTTTTTGTCAGCGGTTTCCCTTGCCTCTTCTTCAAGACGCTTGATCATCTTGGCTGAATCGATCCTCGCCTCTTCCAGCATCATGAATTTAAGTTCTTCCTTGGCCTCACCGGCGGTCATCTCGGAAATCTCCTCGAGCTTGACACGTTGTTGGTCAATTGTTGTCTGAAGTTCCTTTTCCTTCTCGGAGATTGCTCTTTGCTGCCCCGCAACAGATTTTTCCCTGTTGGTGAGATCCTGCTCCTTTTTGTCTAAAAGCTCGAACTTGCGGTCAAGGTTTTCATCCCTCTGCTGAACTCTTTTTTCAAGTTTTTGCAGTTCCTCGCGATCTCGTTTGGTCTCCTCATCGAACTTGGACCGGGCCTGGAAGAGGAATTCCTTGGCCTTTAGTTCTGCTTCTTTGAGAAGGTTGTCCGCCTGCCTTTGAGAAGTCTCGACGGCATTGAGTGCCTCACGGTGTTTGCCTTTGTCGGAAACCGTCTGAAGAAGGATGCGGACGACGAAACCGATTGCGATACCCGCTATAAGTATGGCGAGCCAGATGATAATGTTACTGTCAAGAACCATAGCCCTTGCCCTCCTGTTTATTGTCAACCCCCCGAACCTGAATCGAACCGGGCGTCACAACCTCGTGGACCGGAATGTCATGGGTATCCGATGGCACATGGGTGACAACCTGGAAATCGTAGGCCAGGCCGGTAAAGGTGGCTGTGGAAGATGCGTGCAAAAGTAGACGATCAAAATATCCTCCGCCCATTCCGAGACGGTTACCTTCACTGTCGAAGGCTATTCCAGGCACCAGAAATAGCTCCAACTCCTCAATAGGAAAGGTCCTGTCGTCTGAAACCATCGGCTGAGGAACGACTCTATCCTTCCGGTCAAGTTCATCTGTACTTTTTATGGTTACGACCCTGAGACCCGAACCCTGTTTCCAGGCCTCCCAATCGGGGACTGCAACCGTGACATTATCAGCCAGGAGACCCTGCATTAAACCTTCCGTGGGGATCTCCTTGCCGGTATTGGCGTAAACACAGACCGCCCCGATTTCCGCAGCGGAAACGTGGGAACGGATAAAATGGGATATAGTCTCGCCGGCCTCACGGACCTTTTCAGGCGTAAGGCTCTGCCTGAGTGCGCGGACTCTTTCCCTGATAAGCTGTTTTTCTTCTGTAATCGAATAGGACAAAAAAACCTCACCAGTGAGCGACCGCTTTAAGCGGTCTTACCGGCGAGGTCCGCGAAAGGACTAGTCCCTAACTTGAAGGAACCCTCATGACCTCATGAACACCCCGGCGCTGTTGGGGGCCCGGGAGATGAGAAACTTGAGGTGGTTGTAACTGTGTTCCTTTGTATCTGGCAGGGCTGACACTTCAACCCATCATACCATTTACGGAGATCCTCAGCTGAAAACTTCAAGTTATATATAGAACTGGACTTTAGCAGACCTCATGGGCCGGTCCAGATTGCTTCCAAAGTAAAGAACCCCCGCCAATGCCGTGGTCAAGTTGAGCAATTGAACCTGCACAACCAGGTGGGCCTCCCGCGTGACGCTTCAGGCTTTTCGCTTGACGCGAACATGCTCACCACGCCCTCAGCAAGAGTCCCGTATTTCGAGTGTTGGCTCAAAAGTAACAGGCCTCCACGAACAGAGCAGGGGTTACTAGACAATCTAGCAGAAAGAGACTGCCTCAGCAAGAGGCTTAGTGAACAGTGAACGGTTCACAGAAAAATCGGACCCGGCCCTATGAAAAAAACCTTAAAAGCCGGAAACACTGTATGCAGTGTTTTTGTGACTACATGTTTTTGGTGTCCGGATATAGTTAACTGTGTACTGTCAACTGTAGACTGTTAACTTTCCTCTTCAGGACGCCTCCTGATCCAGCGTCTCCTCGATCTGGTGCGTCAGTTTCTTCATGCGTGCCTTAAGCTCTTCGGATTCCTCGAGCATGGTCATAAGCTCATCCGCGATGTTAAGTGAAGCCAGGATCGCGATGCGTGATGTTGAGACCGTATCGGTAACCTGTGCGATCTCACGCATTTTACGGTCAACGAACTCCGCAACCCGACGAACATAATCCGGATCCTTGTCACCGCGTACGGTGTAGACCTTCCCGAATATCTCGACGTCTACCCTACCAGACATGTTCCTCCCATGAAGACTTATCCCTTCGGTCTAAGTCTTTCTCCAAGGCAAGCTACGCTTGCTTAAAACACCTTCTCGCAATAAACAACACACTTTACAATATCAAAGAATCCAGGAGCCTGAAGAGGTTTTCTGACAGGCTCCTAAAGGGATTTAAGCCTCTTTATAGCGCGCCGGATAAGCTCCGCTGCTTCTTCATTTACCTGGTCAGGTCGGTTAATAACCCTACCTTTGATAGCCTCGCCAACAGACGCTTCCGTGCTCCTTGAAAGGCCAACGCCAGATGCATTGCCCCTGGTTTTTTTCACCAACTGACTGACAGCCCTTTCAAGATCATCAAGCGCCCTAAGCATAAGTTCTCCTCATGTTGGTGAATAAAATAAGTTATTTCAATGACTTCTGTCAAGTATGTTAAAGCAGGACCTCAGGGGAGGTCCTGCTTTAAGTGTAGAGTGCAGAGTGTAGGGTGTGGGGTGTAGAGGAAAACAGGCCAAAGACCAAAGCCCAAAGTCCAATGGGATAAAGGCAGTGATCCGTGATTTAAAAAAATATAGCTCTTAATACAGAATGTGGAACCAGGGGTGCAGTTGCGCCGGGTAACGCCAGGGCATGTTTAAAAAGGAATAACAGAGATGAAAGGGATGAAACAAGCCCAGTGTCTTAGGTTCAATTTCTACCGGTATCACAGTAAGGTACGCTATGTGCTGAAGACAGGAACGTAGCTTTGTTGGGGCCAGGTGTTTAAAGTTTAACGTTTCAATCTTTTCCTTTGGGCCTTGGGCTTTGGTCTTTGGGCTAGCAAGGCGCTTTACACTCTACACACTACACTCATTTAACTACATACCCCTTCAA
>JALHUC010000385.1 GCA_022865845.1 bacterium
AAGGAGCTTCTCTGTAAGGGTGGTCTTGCCTGCATCGGGGTGGCTGATGATACCGAAGGTCCGGCGCTTTTCAATTTCCTTTTGAAGCCTACTTTTCACGGGTTTTCCTTTTCCTTCATTACTGAATACAAAACCGAAATACCTATCGTGTATGGTGGGTAATGTCAAGGGGAGGGAACGCAGCCCCTGGCTGCAGGCCCATGTATCTGGATGTTGGTGTAACGGAGAAACAGGGTAAATGCTCTGATTGCGGGTAAGTTGTCGATCTCAAATCTCACATTTCAGAAGGAGTAGTACCAGTTTTGCTCTGATAGTAAAAAGGCACCTGGAATACTCGTCCCCGGGCACCAAACAGTTCCAGCGAAACCGGATACGTCCTCCCGGGCGAGCCTGAGGCGGAGGACAACAGCCTTGACGAGAAGCCCACATCTCTGCGATTTTAGGGGGTACCTTCTGGATTCATCATCTGAAAGGACACTCTATGCCCCGTATCAATACCGACCTCAGTACAGGATTGGACGGTCTGGATAACCTCCTCACCGGCCTCATTCCTGGTGACAACATCGTCTGGCACGTAAACTCTGTAGACGATTATCTCCTCTTCGTGGGTCCCGTCTGTGAAGCTGCCATTGCCAATGGAAGAAAGATCGTCTACTTCCGGTTCGCCAATCACCCCCCGCTGCTTGAGGCCGCCCCTGGTGTGGAAGTTTGCGAACTGCAACCTACAGGAGGGTTCGAGACCTTTATCTCGGATATTCATTCCACTATAGACAGGGACAGTAAGGCTCTTTACGTCTTCGATCTTCTCTCTGACCTGACTATCAGCTGGCACAGCGATCAAATGCTCGGAAACTTCTTTTTGCTCACCTGCCCATATATCCTGGACGTCGGCGCTATAGCCTATTTTGCTCTCCTTCGGCAAAACCATTCTACAGAAGTCACCACCACCATCCTGGAAACCGCCCAGATCGTGATCAACGTTTTCCATTATGACCAACAAATCTTTATTTACCCGCTCAAGGTCCAGGAGAGGCATTCCCGCACCATGTTCATGCTTCACGTCTGGCAGGACGAGGAGTTTCTACCTGTGACCTTGAGCGCCACGATCTCGAAGATCATGACCGCTTTGCCGTGGTCGGCCTTCGAGGGTGAAGCGCACATCGGGCTCTGGAACCGTACCTTCGAAGAAGCCCACGAACTGCTTGATGATCTGGATCCCGAAGAGCAACTGTCTGACCATCACCAGGAGTTTTTCGCCAGGCTGTTGCTCCTGGCGATCACCCGGGACGAGAAGGTTCTGCGCCTGGCAGAGAAGTATCTTAGCTTCCAGGACATCATCAGTATGGAAAAACGGATCATCGGTACGGGGCTCATTGGAGGTAAGTCCCTGGGCATGTTGCTTGCCCGCGCTATTATCAGGGAGAACAAACCTTCCTTTACCGGGATGCTCGAACCTCACGATTCATTCTTCGTGGGCAGCGACGTCTTCTACACTTTCATTGTGCGCAACGGCCTCTGGTGGATCCGGAAACAGCAGAAAAATCATAGAACGTTTCTTGAGGGCGCTGAGCAGGCCCGGAGCAGGATGCTGTCGGGGATATTCCCTGATAACATAGTACAGAAATTCTCGGCCATGTTGGACTACTTCGGCCAATCTCCAATTATCGTCCGTTCATCGAGCCTCCTGGAAGACAATTTCGGAAACAGTTTCGCCGGTAAGTACGATTCCATCTTCTGCGCCAACCAGGGCACCCCCCAACAGCGCCTTGAAGAGTTTCTACGGGCGGTCCGGACGATTTATGCCAGTACTATGAGCGATGAGGCTCTGACCTACAGAGCCAGCCGCGGTCTCCTGGAAAGGGATGAGCAGATGGCCCTTCTCGTACAGAGGGTCTCGGGAGGAATGCACGGCGACTTTTTCTATCCCCAGGTGGCAGGTGTCGGATTGTCCTATAACCCTTACGTGTGGAGCACGGAGATCGATCCGGAGGCTGGAGCGCTTAGGCTGGTTTTTGGTCTCGGAACCCGGGCCGTGGATCGCTCAGACGACGACTACACACGGGTCATCGCTCTGAACGCACCCGAACGCCGGGTTGAATCTAACTTCGACAGTGTTCGGCGTTACACGCAAAAGCGGGTAGACGTTCTTGATCTGATTGCCAACCAATTCGCTTCTAAAAACTTTTCCGATGTTGTGAGGAAGAGCGATGGTTCATCGCTGGAGATGTTCGCTTCAAAGGATATGGACATGGAGCGCTTTGCCGAACGGAGCGGCCGGGAGATGCTCCCCTCCTGGTTCCTCACTTTTGACAGGCTGATAAATGAGACGGATTTTGTCCAAACCATGCGCACTGTCCTGACAACCATCGAAGAGGCTTACGAGTACCCGGTGGAAATGGAGTTCACAACAAATTTTTCGGACGATGGCGGCTACCAGATGAACATTGTCCAATGCCGCCCCTTCCAGGTCAAGGGGGGTGGTGAGATCCCAGAGCCGCCTTCCATCCCCGCCGGGGACCTGGTGATGGAGGCCCACGGCGCTGTCATTGGCCAGAGTCGCCTGGAGGCAGTCGACCATATCATTTACGTTGTTCCCTCACTTTACGGGGAACTCCCGCTGCAGAAACGTTACGAGGTGGCCCGCGTCATTGGTCAGATCACGCGATACGGCGAGACTAAGAATTGGAAGAGGGTGATGCTTCTGGGCCCGGGCCGGTGGGGAACGTCTACACCGTTCCTCGGTGTTCCAGTGCACTTCTCGGAGATCAGAAGCATAGCCATACTTTGCGAGATCGTTGCCATGGGGGAGGGGGTTGTCCCGGATGTGTCTCTCGGAACCCATTTCTTCCACGAACTTGTAGAACAGGACATTCTTTATCTGGCATTTTTCCCTGACCGGGAAGAGAACTACATGGACAGCCGGTTTTTCGAGAAGTTGCCTAATCGCTTGACGGAATTGTTCCCGGATCAGAAGGACCTCGCCGATGTGATCAGAGTCGTCGATCTCCAGGATCTTCAGGAGGACAATGTCCGGTTTGTAGTCAACGCCAATTCACCGGCTCAGTGTGTTACTTGTTATCTTGAAAGAGATTGGGAGAAAGTGCTCTGACACCATTGGTTCCCCCACAATCAATATTCTAGCTCTCTCTGAGAACTGTTCTTTATACCGGGGGATTATTAGGATTGAATGTCTGTTGCGGTTGCGTTAGAAGATACAGACCGGAAGCCTGAACAACGGCTCGCCCGCATCCCATTATCGCATTTTAAGGAGGCCCCCCTGAATACTGTAAAGTTTGGAGATACTGGTCTGAAGGTTTCCCCTTTGGTCTTCGGTACACTTCCTCTTGGGACTCTTCAGGCCAACGTGACCCCTTCCCGGGGAGGAAAGCTCATCCGCTCAGCCCTGGAGCGGGGGGTGAACATGATCGATACGGCCCACATGTACGGTACCTTTGCCCACGTCAGGGAGGGAATCCGGGGGTACACCGGGGAGGTGATGGTGGCCTCCAAGACCCATGCCGCCGATGCCGCCACCGCGCGGGAGCACGTCGAGGAAGCCCTGATGGAAATGGGCCTTGAGCGCCTCGACGTCCTCCTCCTGCATGGGGGCAGAGTTGCATCACCCTTCACTGAGCGCGCGGCAGTTTTCGAGGAGCTTTGCCGTATGAAAGAGGAGGGTCTGGCCAGGACCATCGGCATCTCCTCCCACTACATATCGGTCATCCGTGAAGCTGCCGGCGTTGCGGAAGTGGACGTCATACATCCCCTCATCAACCGCACGGGGATGGGGATCCTTGATGGGAGCGCCAGGGAGATGGCAGATGCTATAGCTTTGGCTGCTTCATCGGGCAAGGGGGTCTACGCCATGAAGGCGCTGGCCGGCGGTAATCTCATCTCCAGCGCCCGGGAGAGCATCTCCTGGGTCCTGGCGCTGGAGGGTGTACACACTC
>JALHUC010000386.1 GCA_022865845.1 bacterium
AGCGAGGCGGTGGGTTCCGTTGAGGATAGCGAGGAAGAAGAAACCGACTCCATGGATTTTAAGGACGATGTCCTCGAAACAGATACCACAGACACGGAACCTGATGAGACCCCCGAGACAACCGCCGACCCTGAAATAGAGCAATATATAGACGAAGAGGCTGTTGTCGAGAGCACAGAACCTGTTGAGCCCGATCAACCGGAAGAAAGAGAAAAGGGCGCGGAGGAGAATCCCGTTATTGAGGGTTCCGACGATCCAGAAAAGGCATTCGGCTACGAAGAATGATGGACTTGCAAAAATTCCAATAAACAGGTTGCACTAATAGTATGGTTGGGGTATCACGCCAAAGACGTGACCGCCTCGTAAATAAATTGGAACACTTTTTACGGGGCTGATAAGAAAGATGCGTACTGGGGCGTCGACAAACGGTAAGTCACGGGACTTTGGCTCCCGCATCTGTAGGTTCGAATCCTACCGCCCCAGCCAACATAAAAACAAATCGCAGTGAAGCGAGAACAGGCTTAAAGATGAACAGCCGCATTAAGTTGTTTACCGGTAACGCTAATCCCAAACTGGCCAGACGGATCTGCAATCACCTGGATGAACCCCTGGGAAACGCGGTCGTAAGGCAGTTCTCTGACGAAGAGATAATGGTGGAGATCTCTGAGAATATCCGGGGCGCAGATACCTTTGTGATCCAATCCACCTGCCGGCCGGGGAACACCAACCTCATGGAGCTCCTTATCCTCATCGATGCCTTGAAAAGGGCGTCGGCCTGGCGGATAACAGCCATAATCCCCTACTTCGGCTACGCCAGGCAGGACAGGAAGGTAGCGCCCAGGGCCCCTATTACAGCAAAACTCGTGGCTGACCTCATCACTGTCGCTGGAGCTTCCAGGGTTCTGACCATGGATCTTCATGCGGGCCAGATCCAGGGCTTCTTCGATATTCCGGTGGATCACCTGTATTCAGCGCCGGTTCTGCTATCCTACCTGGCCAAACTGAAGCTGGGAGAGGTCGTGGTCGTGTCACCCGATGCTGGGGGCGTGGAAAGGGCAAGGGCCTTTGCAAAAAGACTGGGAGCGGGCCTCGCGATCATCGACAAACGCCGGGAGGGCCCCAACGTCAGCCAGGTGATGAACATCATCGGCGATGTGGAAGGCAAAGCGGCTATTGTGGTCGACGACATGATCGACACGGGCGGCACCTTGACTCAGGGACTGGAATCGCTTAAAGCGGCCGGCGCAGGACCCATATACGCCTGTGCTGCACACCCGGTTTTCTCCGGCCCCGCGATCCAGCGCCTTACCGACTCACCGGCAGAAAAGATAATCGTAACCGATACAATCCCCCTTAGTGAAGAAGCCTTAAAATGCGACAAGATAGTCCAGCTTAGTGTGGATGAAATTCTTGCGGAAGCGATCCGCAGGATCCACAATAACGAATCCGTCAGTTCGCTGTTTGTCTGACGAGACGTCATAAAAAGGAGGAAACACCAGAATGTCAACAAACAAAATCACAGCTGAGGTGAGAGAGACCGCCGGCAAGGGCGTGGC
>JALHUC010000387.1 GCA_022865845.1 bacterium
AGCGTCAAGCGTTTGGGGTCTTGAGTCTGAGCTTAATCAAAATCTAAATCTAAGTCCTGGTCCTGGTCCTGGTCCTGGTCCTGGTCCTGGTCTAAGTCTAGGTCTAGGTCTAGGTCTAGGTCTAGGTCTAGGTCTAGGTCTAAAAAGATTATTTTTCTCCATTTTCTATTTTCCATTTTCCTTTTCCTTCTCTATTCTAATGCACATGTCCCTTTACGATCTTCCCTTCATGGTCATGGCCGACAGTGATGGACAGGTGTTTGAACACCCTGTCCTCAGGATGGTGGGGCGTTAGGGGACTGAACATCGCCCCCCTGAACCGGGGGAACTGATAGACCTACCCGCAGGATCGGACCTGCACGTCCTTCCTGGAAGGCATCCCGTTGGTGTGGATCCAGCTACCGGCTACTTGCGGACAATAAACACTTATGAGGGTCAAACGGTCAACGCTGTATCCTCCTTCCTGGCTCCCGCTCACACTGTTTTTCTATGGTCCGCCTTTGAGCGCACTCCGGACGCACCCGTACTCCCTCTATACGCCTATGCGGCACTGGGATGGGGGACGGAAGGTTTCGTCACAACGGGAGTGCGGGTGGACCCTGAGCCCCGCCAGGATCTGGACAACTTTCCGCAAAATGGGGAAGAGGATATCAACGCTGACAAAATGGTACAGGATCATCCCGGGAACCGCCTCATCAAACATCTGTCCCACTGCTGTATTGTTTACCGTTGCCCGGCTGCCAGAAACTATTTCCTCGGACGTTACGAGGCGCCTCTGCCGACCTCCACCAAATGCAACGCCGCCTGTATTGGCTGCATCTCGCTCCAGGAGGGCACGAGCATCCCCTGTACCCAGGACCGCATCGATTTCATCCCCACCCCGGAAGAGATCGCCGAGGTGGCTCTGGGTCACATCGAACGGGCAAAAAACCCTGTTGTCAGCTTCGGGCAGGGGTGCGAAGGGGAGCCTCTGACCAACTGGAAAACTCTCATGGAGGCCATAAGCCTGATCCGCCGCCGAACATCCGGGGGGACCATTAACCTGAATACCAACGCCAGCATGCCCAGGGCCCTTGAAAACCTTTTTGACGCGGGCCTCGACAGCATCAGGGTAAGCCTCAACTCGGCCAGACAAGATCTTTACACACGATACTTTCAACCGGCTAACTACTCCTTTGAGGATGTGGTCGAGAGCATGAAGGTGGCAAACAGGAAAAACAGGTTCGTATCTGTTAACTACTTCGTTTTTCCCGGGGTCACGGATGAACCAGAGGAACTTGAAGCGATCACCCAGCTTCAGGAACGAACCAGGTTCAACATGATCCAGTGGAGGAATCTCAACATCGATCCTGACCTGTACCTTGAAGCCCTTGGAGGTAAAAGATCTTCTCCCCTGGGTATCCAGAGGGTAATGGAGCGGCTGAAAGAGATCTACCCTTCCCTGAAGTACGGGTATTTTAATCCATCACTTCAAAAATAAAACTGAAAGGCGTCTATTCCATTTTTGAAGCAAATTGCCCCATTGAACGTGGGACTATCCCTACCACTGTGCCCCTGAAAAGCAGCTGCGTGACAGACAAATGCGGTGTCATTGCGAGCATCAAACAGGCCACTTCCTAAATCTTCCTCCCCCTGCCAATAGTCCATTTCAATCCTCTCCCTCTCCCACGGCGAGAAGAGGGAGAATGAGGAAGGGGGCTATTATAGGGTTCGCGATGACCCGTTTTCATTCAACGAATACAACGTGACAAATCACCCAAAAAGGATGGATAATGTCGTTCGCTTCCCATTTGTGGTAATTTGTTACCGAGCTTCGCCGAGCTTTCTTACAACGCCTCATTTAACCGGATTAATTGTAAGGAAATTCCCGGCGCATGTGGGTGTTGTCATTAGCCTTTTTGACGGAACCGGAAGATATGAGTGATTATCGCAAAATCAGAAAAAACGGAACGATTCTTGCGTACATACTTGAAGTATTGTCACTCATAATTTATGGCCAATCATACTTTTCACGGAGCGCTGAATGAAAAGAGGCGAAAAATTCGTCGTCGGGGTGTCCCCAGAGCTGGATCCTCGATCGATGGAAACTGTCATTCACAAGCTGAATGTCCTTCTCAGGGCATCCATGATCTACAGCCTCAAGCTGGAGTTCAATTCAGCGCTGAAGGTTGTCATCGATCTCGCACGGGAGCTCACAAGCTTTAACAAGGCCATCTTCTACCTGTACGACGAGGAAGAAAAATCCTACTACCCCGGGCTCATTGATGGTTTCACCGACGCCCTGCCGCATCAGTTCCGACGCGGAAATATCTTCGTTGAGTGGACCATAGAGAACAGGCTCCCCATCCGGATCGAAGAGCCGAGTACCCAGGAGATCAGGGAGACCATGGATGCGATTCCCTATCAGTCTATGGTCTCGATCCCGATCCTGGTGGGCAGCGAAATTCACGGAGTTCTTCAGCTTTTCAGTACAACACCGTACAATTTCAAGGATGAGGACGTTCGTTTCCTGTGGATCCTCATCCTCCAGCTGGAAGGGCTGTTCCAGAAGATAGCCAAACCTGCCGCTCAACATGTTGAGAACCGCGATCCGTTCACAGGCCTTCCCATGAAAGCTCACCTTGATTCGGAACTGGATCGCGAATTCCTTCGAAGCAGACGCAACACAAGGCCGTTCTGTCTTTTCCTCATTGAGATCGACAATTTCCATAAAATACAGGACCAGCTGCAATCACTCAGGGGCGGAATCCTTCTCCGTGAGATTTCCGAGCAGATCATCCCCATGGTTCGGAAAATAGACACCTTTGCCCGTTACTCGGATTCAACCCTGGCACTGATTCTGCCTGAAACAGATCTCCACGACGCCACTCTCCTTGCCAATCGGCTTCGAAGCCGCATCGCTTCAGCTACCCTGACCGCCCTGGGCGCGTTCCCGGGCCTTAAGCTTACGGTCAGCGTTGGCTTATCCGGCTTCCCCCAGGCAGTAACTATCAATGATATTGTTGAAGAAGCGCTGAATAACCTTCAGGTAGCTCAACGTTCGGGAGGAAACCAGGCCATCAGCAGGTATTCAGGGGTCCATGAG
>JALHUC010000388.1 GCA_022865845.1 bacterium
AGTGAATCCGTCCCACGCCGTAGGCGTGGCCCCCACCCGAGTCCCGCCGATGGCGGGGCTGCTTGATGTACTTTTGCGAAGTCATCAACTTTGTACCGCAAAAAACCGCCCTCCCGAACCGGAAAGACGGTGTCCTAAGCTACGGCCATCGATATGTTTCTTTGCCCATGCACCATCAAACCCTACAATATTGCAGGGTAGGTGTGCAATAGAAAGCCAGCGGTCCGGGTGAGTCCTGGTACTGGTCCTGGTCCTGGGGAAGAAGGCAAACAGTGCGTGGTGCGCGAGATCGTAAAGTCCAATTTCAGACCTTAGTACTCAAATGTTTCCCGCAGATTGGATCTCCTCTGCCTGTCCTGAGTCCCGCCGATGGCGGGATCGAAGGGCATACCCTGCGGTAAGTTAGCTTTTATCGCCTTTTTGTGACCGGTTTTCCCCCATCTTTTGATTTAACTTTGCGAAACTTTGCGTCCTTTGCGGTAAAAAACGTCGCCTTTTATAGTAACCGGGATCGCTTCCGTCTTCGTTATGCCTACGGCATTACTTCGCCGCGACAGGTCACATGGGTGATGGTTCGCGATGACAAAAGCGACTGGATTCCGGGTCATCGCTTGCGCTTTGCCCGGAATGACGTTGATTGAAGGTTGTATCTGGGAACCTGGATACGGCTCTTTCCCCAATTTTCAGCCTTCCACTGTGTTCTCTGTAACTCTGTGGTAAATTAGTCATAACCGCATTAAAAGGAACCGCTCCGTCCAGTCCATGGAGGTCCCAAATGACCGCGAACAAGCCCATATCCGCCAAATTCCCTTTCGAATCAAAATACATAGAGGTCGAAGGGTCGCGCATCCACTATATTGAAGAGGGCAAGGGTGACCCAATTCTCTTCATTCACGGCAACCCGACGTCGTCCTACCTCTGGAGAAACATTATCCCTCATGTTGCGCCGGCTGGAAGGTGCATCGCCGTGGATCTCATCGGGATGGGAAAGTCGGACAAGCCTGATATCGAGTACAGGTTCGAGGACCATGCAAAGTATATAGACGGATTCATCAGCGCCATGGGCCTTGAGAACATCACCCTTGTGATCCACGATTGGGGCTCAGCCCTGGGCATTCACTACGCACGGCATCATCCGAAAAACGTCAAGGGTATTGCCTTAATGGAGGCTATTTTAAGGCCCTTTCCGCCTCTGGACCCGACCACTGAAATGGGGAGGACCTTCATCGCCTTCAGAACTCCCGATGTGGGTTGGGACATCATCGTGAACCAGAACCTCTTTGTGGAAAAGATCCTTCCGGGGATGGTGGTTCGGGGGCTCACGGACGAGGAGATGGAGGTTTACAGGGCTCCCTTCCTTGATCCTGAAAGCCGTAAACCTGTCTGGCGCTGGCCCAATGAGATCCCCATTGAGGGTGAGCCAGCCGACGTGGCAGATATCGTTAAACTAAACAACGAGTGGCTGACCGGCACCAACCTCCCCAAGCTCCTTTTCTATGGGCACCCGGGGGCCATCCTGAACGAGAAGATGGTAAAGTGGTGTGTGGATAACCTGAAAAACCTGAAGACCGTGGATATCGGCCCGGGGCTCCACTATATTCAGGAGGATAACCCTCATCTTATCGGCGAGGAGCTGGTAAGGTGGTATACGGGAATAAACAGTGTCTAGGGTCTAGTGTCTGGTGTCTAGATTAATCAATTCAGGACAATCAATGGAGCTGATATCGCCATGAGTACTGTAGACCGTTCCGGTGAACATACCGAAAAGCAGTTCGCCGCTGTTTGTGGGCTCTTCTGCCCGGGCTGTACCCTTTATATAGCCAGTACAGACGACCCGGAGAGGCTTACGAGATTATCCGGGATGTTCGGGCTGCCCGAAGAGGAGATGAGGTGCCACGGGTGCAGTTCGGATGTGCGGGGACCTGTCTGTCAAAACTGCAAGTTTGTGGCGTGTGCCGCCGAAAAAGGTATTGAGTTCTGTGCCCAATGCACTGACTACCCCTGTGAGGAGCTTAAGGAGTTTCAAGTGGCCATGCCGCACCGTGCGGATCTGTTCGAAGACGGGCAGCGGATCCGGGAGGCAGGGTTCGGAAAATGGTTCCTGGAGGTCCGGGACAAATACACATGTCCACAATGTCAGGTTGTTAACTCCGCCTACGACCTTGTGTGCCGCAAATGCGGGAGCGAACCAGGCTCCTCCTTTGCAGACCGCCACAGGGATGCTGTCGAGAAACATTTTATGGCGGCAGCCGCAAAGCAGGACAAGTAAAACTTGGGGATGAAACCTTTTGATATTCGAAATTCCTGTCCGTCGAAGCCCATGGGGCAAAGTCGGAAACTGGTCGAAGGGTAAGGCACGGTTCCCGTGGAAGCGGCAGGTTTAACAGGGATGAAGGGGATGAAAGGGATGGGGAGGCCCTGATACAGTCTTTTCCGGGTTTGATTTACCCCCTGCATCCCTTTTATCCCTGTTAGAATCTAGCCTCTGGAAACTGCTAAAAAGGGAGAGAGACAAAGTGAAGATCACACGTCTGGAGCATTGCGAAAGCAACGCTGTGGCAATGAAGGGGGCCGAAGGCGCCTCACGGCAGGTTCCCATCGGCAAGGCCGATGGTGCCCCCAACTTCTCTGCCAGGGTGTTCACCCTCGAACCGGGCGGTCACACGCCGCACCATGTCCACGAAAGCGAGCACTTGAACTACATTATCAGTGGTAAAGGTGTAGCCATGGAAGGGGAAATTCCGAGGGATATCAGAGAGGGCGACTTCATTCTGGTCAAGCCCGACCAACTGCATCAGTATCGCAACACCGGCGACGAACCCCTGGTGTTCATGTGTGTCGTCCCCTCGAAATACGAGTGATCGGAGGGGACTCCAGTAACAAGTAGAAGGTAACAAGAAAGCAGTAACAAGTAAGGTCTCCCTTTCTGCTTTCTACATGTTACTTTCTACAGTGTCTGTAAAAGAGTACTCTGCGTTGAAAAAAAACGCTTTTGCAGGCACTGTCCTTCCATGAGTGTTTTCGCAGCCAAGGGTGACGCCCGCGACTACTTCCTCATGGCGTCGGCCACCTTTCTGGTCTTCCTTTCCCATGCGACCATCTCTTTCCTGGCG
>JALHUC010000389.1 GCA_022865845.1 bacterium
AACGCAAGGCAAGAGGAAGAGCCGTACCAGGTGGATCTAAAGTGCAGTACCTAGAGCCTAGGGGAAACCATGGGGGGCTGGCCGCTTGCCCTGCCTGCCTTGAGTCCCGCCAATGGCGGGATCGAAAGGAGCAAGTGAAACGCGCCGATGGGTGAATTGTGGCATACCCCTACCCAAAGTAAGTTAATCATACCTTCTATCTCCACTTTGGCAAAGCAATACTGGAAGTGCAGGGTTTACAAGAAGTGCAGGAGTGCAAGGAGATCATTTGTGCACAGGTGCACCGGTGCACTAGTGCACTATTTTCCCCTATCCCTTTTATCCCCTTCATCCCTGTTAGAAAAGGCAGTAATGCTCATTGGTGTCAGAGTATGAATTTTAGCTAAATGCAGTTCCTGGAACCTGGTGCCTGGTCCCTAGGGGAAGTGCAGTGCCTGGTGCCTAGAAAAACAATACCAAGTGCAAAACAGAGCAGTTCCCAGGAACTAGGACTAGGTACCAGGTACTGTTTTTCCGCCACAATTCCCGGCCTGACCCCAACCTTGCCCCGATTTCTGAAATCGCCTTGACTTCTATTTTTGACAAGCTAGACTTTAAGAATGATTATCTTTTAATAACTCCTTTCCTTAAGATAAGGGTGACTTGCAGTGCGGAATGATGAAGCGCGCCTTAACCACATGCTTTTAACGCTCAAAGAGCGGGGGCAGAGGATCACCCCCCAGCGCCTGGCGATCCTGAGGGTCCTGGCCCCCAGCGAAGGGCGCCCCAGCGTTGAGGAGATCTACAACGTTGTCGTCAAGGATTTCCCCACCACAAGCCTTGCCACGGTATACAAGACGATCACTTTACTCAAAGAGCTCGGAGAGGTCCTGGAACTGGAATTCAGTCAGGGGAGCAACCGCTACGACGGAAGCAAACCCTTCCCCCACCCCCATGTCGTTTGTACCAGGTGCAAAAGAATTGTGGATCCCGACCTCGAGAGCTTAAGCGCCATGACGGCGGAGGTGTCTGAGCAAACCGGGTTTAAGGTGGTCAACCATCGACTGGATTTTTACGGGCTGTGCCCCGAGTGCCAGAAAGAGAAAGTATAATAAGAATAAGAGCCCGAACGATTGAAGCGGCCACTTCACGGCAGCACAGCGAAGGGGTTGCTAAAAAAACAGGAGGAACGCGATGAAAGACGATATCAAGTGCCCGGTCACGGGCAGGACAAGCAAACCCATTGCCGGCGGCGGCACGTCGAACCGGGAGTGGTGGCCGGAACAGCTCAACCTTAAAGTTCTGCACCAGCATTCCTCCCTGTCCAATCCGATGGGCGAGGGTTTCAACTACGCCGAGGAATTCAAGAACCTCAACCTGGATGCTGTAAAGAAGGACCTCTATGCGCTCATGACCGACTCGCAGGACTGGTGGCCGGCCGATTACGGTCACTACGGGGGGCTCTTCATCCGGATGGCCTGGCACAGCGCAGGCACATACCGCATGGGCGACGGCCGCGGCGGCGCAGGGTCCGGCAGCCAGCGTCTGGCACCGCTCAACAGCTGGCCCGACAACGTGAACCTCGACAAGGCGCGACGTCTGCTTTGGCCCATCAAGCAGAAATACGGCAGGAAAATTTCCTGGGCCGACCTGATGATCCTCACCGGCAACTGCGCTCTGGAGTCCATGGGCTTTAAGACCTTCGGCTTCGGCGGCGGGCGTGAGGACGTCTGGGAGTCCGAAGAGGACATCTACTGGGGGTCTGAGGACGAGTGGCTGGGTGACAATCGATACTCCGGCGACCGGGAACTTGAAAATCCCCTCGCCGCCGTGCAGATGGGCCTGATCTACGTGAACCCGGAAGGGCCCAACGGCGAACCGGACCCGGTCGCCTCCGGCCGTGATGTTCGAGAGACCTTCGCACGTATGGCGATGAACGACGAAGAGACCGTCGCCCTGGTCGCGGGCGGGCACTCCTTCGGCAAATGTCACGGCGCCGGCGACGCGTCCCATGTGGGCCCTGAGCCCGAAGGCGCAGGCATCGAGGCGCAGGGCCTCGGCTGGAAGAGCAGCTTCGGCAGCGGCAAAGGCGGCGATACGATCAGCAGCGGCATCGAGGGCGCCTGGAAGCCGAACCCGACCAAATGGGATATGGGCTATCTGAACGTGCTGTTCAAATACGAGTGGGAGCTTGTCAAGAGCCCGGCGGGGGCGCATCAGTGGCTGGCCAGGGACGTGGCCGAAGAGGACATGGTGGTTGACGCCCACGACCCGTCAAAGAGACAACGGCCGATGATGACCACGGCGGACCTCTCGCTGCGCTTCGACCCGATCTACGAGCCCATCGCGCGGCGCTACCGCGACAATCCGGAAGAGTTCGCGGATGCCTTCGCCCGGGCGTGGTTCAAGCTGACGCACCGCGACATGGGCCCGCGTTCGCGCTATCTGGGCCCGGAGGTCCCGGCGGAGGAACTGATCTGGCAGGACCCGGTCCCGGCGGTCTCTCATAAATTGATCGGCGAAAAAGACATCACCGCCCTCAAGGGCAAGATCCTCGCCTCGGGACTGTCTGTCTCCCAACTGGTCTCGACAGCCTGGGCGTCGGCGTCCACCTTCCGGGGCTCTGACAAGCGCGGCGGGGCCAACGGAGCGCGTATCCGTCTCACCCCGCAGAAGGATTGGGAAGTGAACCAGCCCGCCCAACTTAAGACAGTGCTCAAGACCCTCGAGGGTATCCAGAAAGACTTTAACAGCGCGAAATCTGGCGGTAAGAAGGTTTCGCTGGCCGACCTCATCGTTCTGGGCGGTTGCGCAGGTGTGGAGCAGGCGGCGAAGAATGCCGGTCACGATGTGACCGTTTCCTTCACCCCGGGACGCACGGACGCGTCGCCCGAGCAAACCGATGCGTCGGCCTTTGCCGTACTCGAACCGGCCGCGGACGGGTTCCGTAACTACCTTAAAGCCAGATACAGCGTGTCGGCGGAGGAACTGCTGGTTGACCGGGCGCAGCTGCTGACGCTCACCGCTCCCGAGATGACGGTCCTCATTGGCGGCATGCGTGTCTTGAATACCAACTTCGGACAGTCCCCGCACGGCGTTTTCACCACGCAGCCGGAGACGCTCACTAACGACTTCTTCGTGAACCTGCTCGACATGGGCACGACGTGGAAGGCGGCCTCGGAAGCCGACGAAGTGTTCGAGGGTCGTGATCGCGCAACGGGCAAACTCAAGTGGACCGGCACCCGTGTCGACCTCATCTTCGGTTCGAACTCCCTGCTCCGGGCCGTCGCGGAAGTCTATGGATGTGAGGACTCCCAGGAGCGGTTCCTGCACGACTTTGTAGCGGCGTTTGGCAAGGTAATGGATCTTGACCGCTTTGACCTCGCCTGATCGCGGAATTCCTAACATTGAGGTCAGGCCGTGAATTTTGGCATTCCCAACCTGTTTTGTCAGGCACACCACAATTCACGGCCTGACCCAAGCGATTCCCATGCCCCCCTGAAAGGCAGTGCCTAGTGCCTTATACCTAGTCTAGGAACCAGGGACGAGGAACCAGGTACTAAGATTGCTGAGGATTTCCCGTGATCAGCGGAGGAGGAGTTTGGGGAGGAAGGTCGTCAGGGGCGGGAAGTAGGTTATCATGAGCACCCCGACCAGAAGGACGAAAAGGATGGGCAGGATCGACCGGTAGACCTCCGGCA
>JALHUC010000390.1 GCA_022865845.1 bacterium
ATAATTCTTCTTCCCCCTTGAGGGGGGAGGACCGAGGTGGGGGTGATTGGAATTTACCCATGTGACTTGTCCACCATAGCTAAAAGAGCGACGACGGAAGCGATCCCGGTTCAGGATGAAAGCGATTAAAGCCTTAGCACAAGTTACGCCCGCCGTCCCTGAGGCTATGGCGGGCAAGCAGGTTGTCCTCCTAAGCTTTATGTGAAGGTGGAAGGTTTAATCAGAGTTTTGTACCGATATCTGGTCACGTCTGGATTTCAAGAATGATGATAAGGTGCCGTAAAGGGGTGTGGGACCCCCCGAGGAGGGAGCAGGGTGAAGGAGCAGATCAAGATCCTCATCGTCGATGACGAGAAAGTCATCAGGAACATGCTGAAGGAGCATCTCACCGACGAGGGGTTCAGCGTTGTTGCTGTCCCCAGCGGTGAAGCGGCCCTGGAGGTTTTCAGGGGTGATCCGAACCACCTGGTGATCACCGATATCAGGATGGGGGGGATGAGTGGGGTCCAGCTATTAGGGGAGGTCAAAAAACTGGATGAGCATGCCCTGGTCATCATAATCACCAGCCACGCCTCATTAGACAATGCGGTGGCCACCCTCAAGGCCGGCGCCTTCGATTACATCTTCAAACCGTTCCAGGATCTGGAAACAGTTACCGAGGTTGTCAACCGGGGCATGCACAAGATCACCCTTCTCCATGAGAACCGCGGCCTCATGGAGGATCTTGAGCAGAACAACCTGAGAATGGAGCAGTCCAACGAAGAACTGAAGGAACTTGTCATTCGAGACGGATTGACGGGGTTGTTTAACCATCGTCACTTTAAGGAAGTGCTGGAAAGGGAAGTGGCCAGGGCAGCAAGGTACGAGCGGTCCCTTTGCCTGATCATGGTGGATGTAGATCATTTCAAGAACTACAACGACACCCACGGACACCCCGCCGGTGATGAGGTGCTAAAGACCCTGGCTGACATCATCAGCGGTCGCCTTCGGGCTGTGGACCTTCCCGCCCGGTACGGTGGTGAGGAGTTTGTCATCCTGCTTCCGGAGACGGAGCGCCCGGGTGGTAATATTGTGGCCGAGGACATCCGTGCCCAGGTAGAGAACTTCCCCTTCAAGGGCAGGGAGTCCCAGCCTCTTGGAAAGGTCACCATTAGTCTCGGGCTCGCCGAGTTCCCTGACGATGCCGATGAATCATCCTTGCTGCTGAAAAAGGCGGATGATGCCCTCTACAGGGCCAAGAGCGAGGGGCGAAACCTGGTTGTCTGGGCATCGGAGCAGGATTGATCGATCGGCCAATCCTCTCGGGGTATCTGGGGAGGCTCTCTTGGGGTTTTCCTGTGACTTTATTTCAAGGTTTTTCCTCTTGCGAGGAGAAATGACCGTTCGTTTCGAAAAGTTTCCTTTAATCTCAAGTAGTTACATGTATGTTGTATTTGTCGTTTCGGCATGGCGATTGCATGAATTCATCGATGCACCGTATCTACCTGAAGTTCGACCAGCAAACGCTAACCCGCATTTCTCACCAGGGTTCGTCGCGAGGCGGCGTAGACGGGTGTGGATACAAGGCGCGCGACCGAGGGCCCCGCAGGCGTAGTTGACACTACGTCGAGGAGCCCGACCGAGCGCAACGCA
>JALHUC010000391.1 GCA_022865845.1 bacterium
GGATGTCGACAACCTGCTCCCTATCTTCTTCCCGGGGGAACATCTTTTCCAGCAATCGCGGCAGCAGTTTACTGTGATCGGTCAATTGCTATCCTTCGGATCAGTTTCGATGAAGGGAAAATTATTGAGAATTACGAATTGAGTATTCAGAATTTAAAGTCAATCTTGCCTTTAAATCATCAATTTTGAATCCTCAATCCGCAATGGGTCTTACCGTTCACGATTCACGATTCACAAGTCACGGAACTTCAGCAACATCCCGACCTTTTTCGTTTTGGGGCCGGAACCTCACTCTCACATCCGTTAGCTGTTGTCCCGCAATCTGACCCGGAGGAAGAGTAATCTTCCAGACCGCAACAGGCATCACCTGATCGACCGAACGCACTGTTGATGACTGCCTGGGCACATCCGACCCCAGCCTCAACAGTGATCGCCCCCTCGGGGCAATTGCGGAAGCAGGCACTGCACTCCATGCAGGCATCGCGATCCACTATCCTGGCAAGGCCGTTGTCCATGGCCAGGACGCCGTGTGGACAAACCACAACGCACATCCCGCAGCCGGTGCATTTTTCCTCAAAAAGTTCAAGGGTTGTAACGTCCTTCAGATATCTGATCTTGCGGGTCATGCTGTTCCTCCGCCAGCAGTGAAAAGAGCGGCCAACCACAGGATCAGCCCCACTGAAACCGCTGTGATCTGGAACGGTACAGCTTCCTTCATTTCCTTTTTTACTCCAGAAAGTGACGTGTAAGTGGACGAACCGGTGAAATTCATGGTCAGGTATGAGGACAGGGAGATAGTGATGAGAGTCCATGCGGACAGTTCAAAACCTGTAGTGAGGATAAAAAACGGGATCAGCAGAGCCGCAGCGGCACCTGTAAAGGCGCCCTTCAAGGCGAAAGCCCTGCCCGGAAGCCAGGGCAGCATGAGCGGAGCCACTACCGCACCGGCGAACGTACCAAGGATCAAGGCAAAGAGTGACTGGGAACCGTAATGCAGAGCATCCTCAAAAAAGGTCCCTCTCCCCAGAATCCCCGATATTAAAGCAACCCCCAGGGCGATATAGAAAACCCATTTCGATGCCGGGACCAGCTCCATGGGGACAATGGCGGCCCGCTCGGCAAGGGGAAACTCTTTTCGCCTCATAGCTGGAGTAGCGCGGCGACCATTATCAAGATAGGCAGGGATATCCCTCAGTTCGACAGGACCATACATGACTTGGAAACCTGTTTGTTTCCTCACTTCATGGGCAGCCACGCCCGGTGCGCCGAGCTGGGGTACGATCAGCCTCTTATGGTTAATGACAGCAGAAAGTTTTGATGACTCTATACGCTTGATAAGCTCTTCGGTTCCAAAGGTCCCCTTACCTGCTGCACACCATACATTGACGCCCTTTGTATCAAGGACAAGGATCCAGATGTTCCGTTCTTTCAAGGAAGAACGGAGGAGATCGAAAGTCATCCGGTAGTTCGCTGTGACTAGAACATCCGATCCGGCGTCCGGCTCTCCCAGGCTGTAAAGCCCGGGAGGTACTGTGTAGCTCATCCGGCCGATACCCCAGCGCAACTTCCAGATACCCAGTCGGTCAGAAGTGCTCATTTCGGTGGACACTCTGGGGACGGGACCGGCCGGGGTCATCACCTCACCGATCACTGCCAGAGGCAGGTCCTTCCTGTTCCCGGGCTGGGTAGCTTTTTCAGTATCCGAACAGCAGGTCTGCGGCGGCGGGTTGCACGAACAACTCATGTTGACAGGAACCTCCGTAACAACAGAAGGAGGAAAAGGGAAGGACGGAGGAGGAATTATTCGATTCCCTTCATCCTCTATAACTTCTACTAATACTAGCAGCGTATCGAAAAACCTCGACACGCTGCTAGTCTAACCCAGTAGCTGGAAATGACAAGAGGGGGAACGGGACTTACGCCCCCGAGGGTCTGGGGTCTGGGGTCTGGGGTCTGGGGTCTAGAGAAGACTAAGACCTGGTCGCAGTCCTAGTCCTAGTCCTAGTCCTAGTCCAGATCTAGGTCAAGGTCCAGATCTTGGTCAAGGTCCAGGTCAAGGTCCAGATCTAGGTCAAGGTCCAGGTCCAGGTCAAGGTCCAGGTCAAAGTCATAGAATTAGACTATTACCAATACTAATACTATTACTGGAATTTCACCCTTTCACCAGGCGGGCGCACATGTTCCATCTCGCTCCGGAAACTTTCTCGGCGACCCAGCCGGCCTTTTGCTCAACTGCCCCTTCGGGCCGAGCCTCAATCTCGTCGAAATAACAGCGCAGGTCGCGATAGGCCAGATACATCTCAAATCTAAAGGCCTCATCCCCCACTTCATAGGCATCCAGGATCCATTTCGCAGTCCACATCGGCTTTCCTCCGGCAGGTTCGGTCCTGCCTGTTAAAGTTCTGAACAGAATATAGATTTAAGGAATGACCCACTGCCA
>JALHUC010000392.1 GCA_022865845.1 bacterium
CTGAAGCGATCACCGTCAGACCAGGACCGACGACCCTTCGCGCCGCCTCGAGAAGGAAGAGGACCAGGACTACCCCCACGATTATGTCCCTCAGGATAGGCGCCCCCTGCCGGCTGGCAATCCCCTCGTAATCGAGGAATACGTAAAGAGACGCGAAACAGGCTATCAGGGCAAGAACATAATCAAAAAACGGTATTCGTGTCCTGGTGGACAGAAAGGACCAGAAGCCTGTGCGAGGTTTCTTGAGGGTCGGGTAGCTCGTGAAGGCAATGAGCATCGCGAAACCGAGATGGACGGCCCTGATGATCACTGTATCGAGGAGCCACACACTTGCAATAGCCAGCTGGAACAGGCACCATACGACGGCGATGGTTGGAATGACCCATTTGTCCATCCCGACCAAGTGGCGGTAGCCGGCAGCCTCCTCCTCAGCGAGCCTTATGGCTTCTTCTACACCTTCATCGGAATCCACCTCCTCGAAGCTTCCGGGATCGGGCTGGTCCGGCTTTTCTTCTTTGGGCCCTCGGTCATCACGGTGATCATCCATGGACATATGGTTCTCCCTGGCTCCTCATCTTTTTCCGGGACAGACAACCTCTCATTGACCCGGTTCCATCCTGTTCTCCTCCCATGGATAAGATACCTGTCCCGGTCACACTCCGGGGTGTGACCGGGACAGAAGCTGAAACTATTTCATCATGCCTGCTTCTTTGTAGTACTTCTCGGCTCCCGGGTGCAGAGGAGCGGAAAGGCCCTCGAGCATGTTCTCTTTGGTCAGAACAGAGTAGGCAGGGTGCAGGCTTTTTAATTCGTCGAAGTTCTCGAAGATCTCCTTGACCACGCCGTAAACGTACTTGTCCTTGACCTTGCTGGAGGTCACGAAAGTGGCCTTGACACCGAAACTGGCCACATCACTTTTGTTCGCAGCGCCCGGATAGTTACCCAATACCGGAACCACGCTGGGCGCATAGTAGGAGAATTTCTTGTAGAAGGAATCGGGAAGCTTTATCTCGATGAACTTGACCTCCCTGACACCGCTGGTGGCCTCCTTGAAGGCGCCCGAGGGGTGACCGACAGTGTAGAAGAAAGCATCGAGGCGGCCGTCCTGCAGCATACCTGGGGCCTCAGCGGCCTTCAGGCTCTCAGCCTGGATGTCCTTCTCGTAATCGATCCCGAGGGCGGTGAGGACGTCGATAGAGTTCTGCCTCTGCCCGGAACCGGGGTTGCCGATGTTGACCCTCTTGCCCTTCAGGTCCATGACGGAGTTGATGCCTGCGTCCACGGCAGCAAGCAGGGTGATGCTCTCAGGATGTACCGCGAAAAGGGCCCGGAGGTTCTTCTGGGGTTTTCCGGCCCACTCGGAATCGGGGCTGCCGTTGAACGCCTGATACTGTCGGTCCGACTGGACAACACCGAACTCCAGGTCCCCTTGCATAATGGCGTTGATGTTGAACACCGATCCGCCAGTAGATTCAACGGTCAGGCGCATGTTATACACGTCCCTTTTCTTGTTTACGATCCTGGCAATGGCCCCGCCTGTGGGATAGTAAACACCGGTAACCCCGCCTGTGCCGATAGTGAGGTACTTGGGAGCAGCAGTAGCTGCAACAGGAGTGATCCCCGTCACCGCCAGGGCTACAACAGCCAAGGCCACTACAAAAATAGTTGCTTTTCTCATGTCTTCCTCCTTATTTGAAAAGTTTGACCTCCTGATTAATGGACTTTTTCAAATCCATCAACTTTTCCTACTGACAATTTAACGGTTCCTGACACCCCCTTCCCAGTGGTGTTTTTGTGTTTAAATCAGTCTTTCCAGTATACCCCTTCCCTTTCCCATACACTCTCCATTTCCCCGAGAATTTGCAGTGTATCGGCCCTGCTATGAAAAGCCAGGGCTGTCACAATGGCATTGACAAGGCTGAGGGCGGAGGTAAATGATTCGATATACGATTCGATACCGTAGGGAACGCAAAGGCTGAAATGGGCGGACCTGTTGAGAGGAGATAGCTCACCATCTGTAATTGCAAGCACTCTGGCCTCCTGATCTCTGGCGTAATCCATTACCTGAACAGTTAACTTAGTATACCGGGGAAAAGCAATCCCGATAAGGACATCCTTTGGACCCAGATCTCTCAACTGATCCCACATTTCCCCGATACCCGGTACGAGGGGTATAGCTTCCCGACCCAGAAATCTCAGGGCGCTTGTCATGAAACTACCCAGACAATGGGTGGAGCGTAGGGCAATGATGAAAATTCTCTTTGCCGAAGCCAACTCTTCCACAAACATGCCAAAGGTTTCCGGATCGGTCTCCTCCAGGGTGGTCTTGAGGTTTTTAAGATCCTTTGACATCACATCGGCAAGAACATCGCCCACCGATTCCACACGCCCAACCGTCTCCCCCAGGCGGTCCACCGTAGTGATCCTGGGCTGGATATACTCTCTCAACCTTCTTTTCAGATGTGGATAGCCTGAATAACCCAGGGCCTGGGCAAGGCGTACGATCGATGTATCGCTGACATTGAGGTTCCGAGCTAGGTCGGTAGCCGTAAGAAAAACTGCCTGCTCCGGCTGTTTGAGAATGAAGTCCAGCACCTTCCGCTGTGTCGGCGTCAGTTCGGGAGGTCTCCCACTGACGATCTGATCAATTTTCAACATCATCCACCCCGTAATTGCAGAACAGTCTGCATAATAGCAAACCATGGCAATATTCTCAACAGGGGTGTAAAAAAAATCAGGGGCTCATGTGAGCCCCTGATCGTTACGATCTCTTTACCGGGATTCTTCTTCCAGCATTTCCTTTAACTTTTCGGCCATACTACGGACATCGGCCTCGATCCTGTTAGTCAGCTCTTCCAGGGCTTTATCCATCTCTCCGCCCTTTTTCCTGAACTGGGCCATGAACTGCTCGATCTCTTCCCTGTAGGCGGCAAAAAATTCCACCTTTTCCGCCAGGTCACCCACTGCCCATTTGGAATCAGCAAAGTCTTTACGGAGCGTCTCGATCTCGGCCTGAAGGGCCTGGAGCTTCTCATCCTTTTCGGACGCTGCCTGCTGGTCCTGCTTCACCTGGGCATTTTCCAGCGTAGCCAGCCTGGACGCGTTGTCATCAATCCGGCGGTTCACCGAATCCATGTCAACCGATGTTGCACACCCGACGGTGAAAGCCAGCAGAGCAATAAAGCTCAGGTGAGGAAAGAAGTTCCTCATTTCCAACAGCCTTTACTGGAGGCCGAAATGGGCACGCCTGTTTTGTTTCCAGGCAGCTTCGTTGTGCCCCGTGACGAAAGGTTTCTCCTCGCCGTAGCTGATCGTCTTGATCCTTGAGGCGGAAATACCCATCGATACGAGATAGTTCTTGACCGAGTTGGCACGGCGCTCGCCCAAACCGAGGTTGTACTCGTTGGTGCCTCTCTCGTCACAGTGGCCTTCAACGACGATATTGACGTTGGCGGCTGCCCTGAGGAGCTTGGCGTTGGTGGCTAGATTGTCCCTGGACTCGGCAGTCAGGTCGGCCTGGTCGTAGTCAAAGAACGCATCCACCAGGTCTGAAACGTTAAACATGGCAGGTGCGGGTGCCGGAGCCGGGGCAGGCGC
>JALHUC010000393.1 GCA_022865845.1 bacterium
CATCTCCTCCCCCACCGGGGTGATGTTGACCTTGTCCTCGCCCAGGAATATGGTGCCTGTCTGACCGTCATCCTGGAACACCCTGACCTTTCCGTCCCAGAGGTGGTCCTTGCCCAATCCGGCCCCTTTTTCGTTGTTGATGACGTAGTGGACAGGGATGCCAACATCGGTTTCAAGCCGCTTCGGCTCCCACGGCTTTGCAGCCGCGTCCCAGGTGAAGGTCTTTCTGACAGGAACGTCCCTTGCTGTGAGAAAATTGACCTGACG
Source organism: bacterium (assembly GCA_022865845.1). Lineage (GTDB taxonomy): Bacteria > BMS3Abin14 > BMS3Abin14 > BMS3Abin14 > BMS3Abin14 > JALHUC01. The sequence goes on from JALHUC010000393.1 coordinate 268, forward strand.
TGTCTCTTCGTGGGCCGTCTGCCCTGTGAAAGGGTCCCCCTGTCCCAGGATCACTCTGGCACCCTCGAAATCCTCCCCGGAGAAGTTTCTGAGCACCAGGAACGCCTCCAAGTCCAGAGTCTTTTCATCTTTCGAGGCAACCCCTTTGTAGGTGATGAGCCGGTCGATATAGGAGAGAAGGTAGGAAATGCGCACCTTTTCCTCCCCGGCGGCATCCGAGTGGATACGCCAGACCAGGGCCGCCTCACCCGGAGGATAGGACACGGACAGCAGGGTAACCTTTTCCGGGTGCGTCATGATCGCCAGGCGGATGGAATCGGGGTCGATCTGAACACCTCTCCAGGAAAAATCCACCAGGTTCTCTCCCTCCTGGAGGGTCAATACCCGCTCCTCCTCCACCAGGGTCGCAGCAGGGTTGTCGAAACGGATGGTCACCGCCTCCCGGTCCGGCAGAGCCACAAGCTTGGTCCTGGCCTGAGCTGTAGCGGTCAGCGCGAGGGTTACCGCAACCGCCAGAATCATAATTTTTCTCATGCTCCACCTCCATAGGAGAAAGGGAATTTAAAATCGTCTTTGAAATACTATACACGGAAGAAGTGGGTTTTATTCCTGGCAAAGAGCGAAGGATGTGGGAATAAAACCCACAGTGTCTGGTGTCTGGTGTCTGGCAAACAGAATGCAGAGCACCTGGATCCTTAAACTAGACACTAGACTCTAGAAACTAGACACTTTGCTATCCTGGCAGCACATAAAGCAGGATAGCAATAAAGTGGCACACACTGCCGCCCAGCACAAAAAGATGCCATATGGCGTGATTGAAAGGGAGTTTTTTCCATACATAGAAAACAACACCAAGCGTGTAGGACAGGCCTCCGGCCACAAGCCAGGTAATACCCCCCGATGGGATCGTTTCAAGAAGCGGTTTGATGGCAATGACAACGAGCCACCCCATTCCAATATATACAAGACTCGCCAGGATCCTGGATCGTCCTGCCCCCATAATGGTCATGAGCAGACCCACAGCCGCCAACCCCCAGATCAGGCCGAAAAGGGTCCAACCCCAGGGACCCCTCAGGCTCACCAGGGTAAACGGTGTGTAGGTTCCCGCGATGAGCAGGTAAATGGCCGAGTGATCAAGATACCTTAAAACTTTCTTGACCCCTGGCTTCTGGAAGCTGTGGTAGAGAGCGGAAGCGAGATACATCATGATGAGAGTTGAACCGTAGACGGAAAAACTCACCACCCGCCAGGCATCACCGGATCTGGCAGCAAGGGTAGTAAGAATAATAAGAGCGGTGATGCTCAAAACTACACCCAGGCCGTGGGTGACGCTGCTGGCAACCTCTTCTGCGAGGCTGTATCGTTTGATGGTTGAGGTGTTCAAGGGTTCACCTGGGGAATTATTGAAAGGTTTTGGTGATTGAGGTTGCTAAACATTATTCACTCAATTTCCTTTTGAATCCGGGATTTCAGACCACACCCTTTTTGAGATCTGAGATTTGAGATATGAGATTAATACCCATCACCGATCACTGACTACTGATCACAGGAATTTTCACAGCCTTTTCCCTTTGAATTTGAGTTTACCCGGTCGCTGACCTGACCCAACCTTCAAGTGTCGATTTCTGTCGACCCAGTATCCCCAAGGCACCAGTAGCCACCACAGTAACGCGGAATAGGCAACCGCTTTATAATCCGGCGGTGGGGGGCCCAGAATGTTTATGACATAGGTTACGATGAGAAATACCAGGAGCGCTATGAAGGAATATGTTCCTGTCCTGTTGGCAGGTCGTGTGGCCCGGAGGTAAAGTATTACTCCAATAATAAATATCCCAACTTCTAGCGCCAGTGTTCCGGAGAGAGAGTTCCATAGCCCCAGTCCAACCGTTTTTTCACTACCTGGATAAAGGGGGAGATCCGGTGCATGGGTAAAAAAATCGAGGACCCAGTGACTTAATACTGCCAGCCACACCGTCAGGGTGCCTGTTCTATTCCTACTCACCATCCAGTAGAGGGAAGCAAAGAGACAGGCCCAGATGAGAACCGAAAGGAGGCTATGGGTAAAAGGGTACTGTACGAAACGAAGAGGGGTGACCACCGTGTTTCCGGGATCGACTGCCACCTTTTCAAGCCCCAGGAGGACAAAAAGAGGCCAAAGGATATCAATAAATTGTGACGCGAAGATCAGAGTCCCCAGAGATGTACCCGGTGAGGCTCTTTTAGCTGCAAAAGCAATTGCGTAATGGCCAAGATACATGGGCTAATAGTTCCGAGTTCCGGGTTTATGAATCCAACATTAAACGCCGAACAATTATAACCTTAAGTTCACTGAAAAGGGAGAACAAGAAGAGAGGGGCGCAGTCTTCGTCCTGGTCCTGTTCTGACTACTGATTACCGATTACCGATTACTGATTACTGATATTCCACCCCACTGACTTAACCAAACACCGGCAAGAACACAAAAGGCGGCCGCGATCTGCGCACCGTTGAGAGTTTCACCCAGCAATGTCCAACCAAAGATGACAGCCACAACAGGAATTATGTTGATGAAAGCTGAGGCCCGGTTAGCGGGGACATGGGCTATCCCGTAATTGTAGAAACCGAAAGCACCCAATGTTACACATACGCCCAGGTAGACTAGCGCCCCGATCTGCCCTGAAGTAAGTACAACTCCTTTGCCCAAAAAGGGATAAGCACCAGGGAGAAAAAAGAAAAAACCTGCCGCGATCTGCATAGCGGTAAGGGTAAAGGGGCTGTAGCGCCAGCTGAGCTTCTTCACCAGAAGAATGTAGCCCGCAGCGCTTATCATCGCTCCCATCTCCAGAGCGTTACCCAGAAGGGGGTTTGTGGCCACTTCGCTGGGATCCCCTGCCAGGGTTAGCCAGGCCACTCCTCCAATAGCAGCAACAAGTCCCGTCACCGTCCACTTGGAAACGCGCTCACCCAGAGCAAAGTGGGCCGCAAACGCCACCATGAGGGGAACGGATGCCGCGATGAGACCTGCCTGGGAAGAGCTGGTGAACCTTAAAGCGTTGGCCTCTAAAGTAAAGTAAAGGCAGGGTTCGAAAAGACACATTGGCAGCAGGAGTTTCCAGTCCCCTGGTCGATAGGGAAGAGGCCAGATTTTGCGCCAGAATGGCAGGATGAGGATGAGGGCAACAGCCATCCTGGCCCACATCACGGCCCAGGGCCCAAGGCTATGGATGCTGACCTTCATTATAGAGAAGGAACTGCCCCAAAACACCACGGCAGCCAGAAGGGCCATCGTGGGCAATATTGAACCCTTCTGGCGGGAATCGCCCATGGTTCTATCTCCTTTCAGTGGCCGGGCATCATACCCAGTCAAGGTAGTAAGTGGAAAGTGAAAAGTTGATGGACACACAAAGTTGAAAGGGAAGTAGTGCTATCTCAGATCTCACATCTCAAAATAAACCGGGCCCATTGAAATATCTGTAAAGTTTCGGGAACTGGGATCTGATTGAGGTTTAACATTTGAGATCTGAGATTTGAGATTTGAGATCATGACAATGGCCATTCGATCGAATTCCTGGAGGTATTGTCCGCGTCGTGCAGTGATCAGCTTCATTCTATCTGTTTCCAGATTCACCGCCAGAAAGACACCTCTGCTCGAAAGGATACCATAATTAACTCTTGCCTTATCGTTCACAGGTATGAGATAAAAAATCACTTTTGTTCTTGATCATTCCTGGAGGGGAAGAAATTAAGGAGGAGCCCAAATGAAAAGAAAAACAGTTATCATTCTCACCCTTTTCGCTATTGTTTTCGGTTCGATGGCCCTGGTCGCGATCGCCAATGGCGGTGCGCCTGATGTCATTACCATCGACAAGGCTCAAGCTACAAAAGCACCCGTAGTTTTTCCGCACAAGGCTCATTCAGATGTCAACGATTGTGTGGTCTGCCATCACACCGCCACTGGAAAAGATGATGCCAAGAGCTGCTTCGAGTGCCACGGCAAGGACCCCAAGGCAAATGACCCATCTGTGTCCAGCGCCAAGGAGAACCCCTTCCACATCAGGTGCAAGGGTTGCCACAACGAACAGAAAAAAGGCCCGACCAAGTGCGGCGAGTGCCATAAAAAATAAGAGTCATCGTAAGTCCGTATGTGCGTGAATGCGTGTGTGCGTAATTAGAATTGTTTACACAGGCTTCATCCACCTACTTAACAGATGCAAAAAAGCCCGCCTCACGGCGGGCTTTTTTCATTCATACGGGGAGTTGACTGTAAACCCAACAAACCTGAAAAGTTGAAGGAATCCTTAGGCTTATTCTGCTTACAAAACACCCTCCCACTGCCTCATTGCGATCGAATCACGAGTCACTAATCACGGCCTTAACCTGTCAGTTTCACCGCAATGGCAGCAGCGTGCCTACCCTGGAACCGGGCACCATCAAGTTCATTCTCCGAAGGCTGGCGTTCTCCCTGGCCTCCGGCTATGGTGCTCGCGCCGTAGGGAGAGCATCCCGAGATTTCATCGATCCTCACCTGCCCCTGAAAGGCGTAGGGAAGCCCGACGATTGTCATGCCCTGGTGCAGAAGGGTGATGTGAAAGCTCAGGATGGTCGACTCCTGGCCCCTGTGCTGGTTGGCGGAACTGGTGAAAACACTATTAACTTTGCCCACCAGTTGCCCGGTTGCGTCCAGGAATTGCCTCATCTGTCGGCACATATTGCCGTACCGTGTCGGCGTGCCGAAGATTATAGGGTCGGCCTGAGCCAGTTCGTCCACTGTGCAGATGGGGATTTCGGACATGTATTTTAGAGCTTCCACTGCTCCCATGTCCTCGCGGACTTCCGGAGTGAGGGTTTCCGGTGCGCGGCGCAGGACCGCTTCTGCACCAGCGACCTACCGGACGCCTTCCGCCACCGCCTGGGCCATGCGGTGAACGTGACCGTACATGGAATAATAAACGATGAGAACCTTCAATGGGGCTTCCTTTCGGATCGATGAAACCGAACTTGGAGAAAACCCTCGGAATCTGAGCCATATTATTGGTTATATCAGATTTTCAGCTTCGTACCTGGCGAGAACGCACGTGGTAGACGCTCCATATTATCCCACCCACAGCAGCGATTACCGCCACGATGACAACTTCCAGATTGCGCAGGTCCCCGAGAACAGCTTCCACGGCATGCCCAAAGAGATAACCCGCTGTTCCCACGACGACAGCCCAGACAAGGGCCCCCAAGCTGTTGTACAGGACGAAACGCGGCACAGAGATGGGACTCATCCCTATGGCGAAAGGGATAACGTTCCGCAATCCGTAAAGGAAGCGGAAACCCAGGATCACCGGCGTCCGGTAGTCCTCGGTCATCCTGTTAACACGCTCCAGCCTCGACTCCCAGGAAGGTTTCTTCTTCAGGTAGTCCATCCCGTAGTGCCTGCCCAGGAAGAACGCGAACTGGTCCCCCAGGAGACTGCCGACAAAAGCCGCTGTGATGACCCAGGGCAGCTGAAGGTAGCCGAGGTGGGCGGCGAAACCAGCCATCACGAGGATGGTTTCCCCTTCGAGGAAGGTTCCGACAGCGACAACGGGGTAGCCGTAAGCGATGATAAGGGCCTCAATATTCATCGGCTCTTAGTTCTTGCATCAGAAAGCTCGGCGGAAAGGGTTGGCCCATGGAACCTCCATCAACCGGACCGGGCCAGTGTCATTCAGTCAGATCGAGAATGTATATCATCCCGTCGGTGAAGA
>JALHUC010000394.1 GCA_022865845.1 bacterium
ACTAATGGGATCGCTTCCGTCTTCGCTTTCAGCTTCGCCGTGACAAGTCGCCGGGACAAGTCACATGGGGTAAATTCCAATCACCCCCACCTAAATCCTCCCCTCCTTCGACAGGCTCAGGACCCAGAGCGGAGTCGAGGGGCCTCGATAGGGGGAGGAAGAATTAGGAAGTTGAACTATAGTAGGGTTCGCGATGACAGGGTGGGGGGACCCTGTGAAACCCTGTGGTAGGGACTGGGAGTGTCCCTGCTGGTAAGTTTGCTTTAGATCTTCTCTGCGAAACTTTGCGGTCATTGCGGCCTACCAGCGAGTCGCACTCTGCGGAACTCTGCGTTAAGGCTTTTGAACTTCGAGATAGCTTCGCATCACGCCAGCGGCGTGACTCGCGATGACAGGAATGGGATCGTCTCTGCCGTAATAGTCGTTCAGTTTGCAACTCCCAACAATGACAACCAGGGCCCAATGGGCCCTGGTTTACGTTCTGGAGTATAGATCTTATCAGGAGAGCTTTCTTTTGAGAGGGAGTTCAATCCCCTTTGTCATAAAAGTCAATAAATTCAGTTCTGCCTATTGTTGGTCGCCTCCCTGAGAACTTTTACTACCCGCCCATCAAACTGGGTCTTGCTTTCCTCCTCCAGGATCCGGAGGGCATCCTCGCGGGACATGGCAGGCCGGAAGGGTCGCTTGTGGGTCATGGCGTCATAGGCGTCTATCACAGCCAGGATCCGGCCTCCAATGGGGATCTCTTCACCCATGAGGCCGTCCGGATAACCTTTGCCGTCCACCCTTTCGTGGTGTGTGCGTACCGCCTGAAGGTCGATGTCCAGATGAGGGAAGCTTTGCAGAATGCGGGTACTCCACAGAGGGTGCTGGTGGATGATGTTTGTCTCATTGCTGTCTAACGGTCCTGATTTGCTGAGGATCGATTCGTCAACGGCGATGCGGCCAAGATCGTGGAACCGTCCCGCGTTGGCAATGCGCATGGCTTCTGATTCCGGCAGGTTCAGCAATTGGGCCAACCGGTAGCTGTTTTCAGAGACACGCTCGCTGTGGCCAATCAAATAAGGGCTTTTGTTTTCTGAGATATTCAAGAGAATGTCGGCGGTGTCGTGCATGAAGTCGCTTTGAATGCTGCTGAACCGCTTTCCTTCTGCAAGCAGCTTTGCCATGGTCTGGACGTGAGGCAGGATGGCATCGAGATCCTGCTGGGTAAAGCTGCCCTGGTCCTTGCGGTTGGAAAAGTTGACAACCCCGATGGCTTCTCCCCCGAAAATGAGCGGTATGGACAGGAAAGCCGGCGAGCTGTAGCGCAGTCCATGCCGGGTACGGGCAGGCATGAAGAGATCCACGTTATCTACCATCAGCGGCTGTTTCCCTTTAAGGGCCTGTCCGCAGATGCTGTTTTCCACTTCGAGCACCGTCTTGCGGATCTCCTCCTCGAACCCCTGGAACCCTACACCGTGCTTGAAAACCAGTTTGTCGCCGGTTTCATCGGTCAACATGATGGAGACACGGTCGGCGGCGCTGAGCCGTGAGAAGAACTCCACAAGGTGGGACAGGAGATTATCCAGGTTAAACACAGTACCAACAGTGTCCAGGAGCTCCTGGAGATCAAC
>JALHUC010000395.1 GCA_022865845.1 bacterium
CCTGAAATATTATCCCATTTCCCGGACACCTGGTATCCCTAATGAACCATGATAAATGCCATACGGGGAACAGGGAAATTATAAAACGGCATTATATCTTGACAATCAGTTCTGTATAAATATAATTTGCTCAGGTTATCGAGGGCTGAAGGTGAACTGGGGGTAAGCCCCCATTTTTTATCGCCGGAAAGCTCTAAATTGGTCTGCCAATTGGTCTGACCTCTCATTTTACACCACGTACTTTGTACGATCATGCGCCAAATGCGCTTGTACTGCGAATCTGGTTGTAGAATGACAACATAATGGAAAGGAGAAACGGCGATGGCGCCACCGAAACTACCTCTAACCAACGAGCTTGGCTACTACGAGATCCGCATGGAAAGCATCGGCGGTATGGGAGCCAACCTGGCAGGACAGATCCTTGCTGAGGCCTGTATCCTCGAGATGGGCTACAACGGAGTAAACTTCGCCAGTTACGGGTCGGAGAAGAAGGGGACCCCGGTGAAATCTTTCATCAGGCTTTGCCCCGGAGATGTAGAAGTTACAGACAACTCACCTATTGAGCATCCTCATATGCTCGCTGTTTTCGCAGAAGGCCTTCTCGGTTCCGTGCCCCTTACACAGGGTTTCAAGAAGGGTGGGGCCGTGGTCATCAACACCACCAAAACCCCTGAGGAGATCATGGAACTCATGCAGCTTCCAGGCTGCAAGCTGGTCTGCGTGGACGCCATGAAAATATCCATGGAGGAGAAGGTACCTCTTAACACGGCCCTTCTGGGTGCCATTGCCAAGGCTTCCGGGTTTATTGATCCTGAGGCCATTAAAAACGTGATCAAGGCCAAGATCGGTAAGCGTTACCCTCATCTCGTTGAAGGGAACATGAACGCCTTCGATCGGGGCTTCAACGATATTCATGAAGCTGATTACTGTTCATTGGAGAAGTACCCGGAGGTGCCGTTCCATAGGGCTAAGCCGGGACTGGGTTATATGAACGAACCCTTCGGCGGCGTAATTACCAACCCTGGCAACACCGTGCTGAAGAACCACGGGGCATCCCGCACCGGCTACATCCCATTGTGGCATGAGGATAAATGCATCCACTGCGGGGATTGTGATCTGACTTGCCCTGATCACTGTATGGTCTTCGAATTCAGGAAGGACGATAAGGGCAACGATAACGCCTTCATGCTGGGTGTCGACTACCAGTACTGCAAGGGGTGCCAGAGATGTGTGGAAATATGCCCGGTCGAGGCCCTAACCACTGAGGTAGAATCCGATCAGGATGTTAATCAGCTGCGCGCTGATTTGAGGAGGGTGCTATGAGTTCCGCCAAGACAGCCAAGAAACTCTCTGGTCCTTATCCGCAAAAGGTGGATCTGCAGGACGGCAACGCCATGGGTGCCCTATCGGCCATGCACATCAACTTCGATCTGGTCGGATACTATCCCATCACACCGTCCACCCAGGTCGCCGAAACCCTTGACGCTCTAAAAGCAGCCGGGGAGCACGATATCACTATGGTTCCCGGAGACGGTGAGCACGGAGCTGCGGGGATATGCTTCGGGGCTACGGCTGGGGGGGCACGTGTTTTCAACGCCACCTCCGCCAACGGTCTCCTTTTCGCCATGGAGCAGCTTCCTGTTCAGGCAGGCAGCCGCTTCCCCATGGTGCTGGACATCGCCTGCAGAACGGTTTCCGGGCCCCTGAATATCAAGGGCGACCACAGCGATATTATGATGGCGCTCAATACCGGGTGGATTATCCTGATGGCCAAGGACCCACAGATGGTCTACGACATGAACGTGATCGCCGTTAAGCTCGGTGAACTTCCTGATGTCCGCCTTCCGGTGATCGTAGCCTACGACGGTTTCTTTACCAGCCATCAGAAGAGAAGGGTTCACTACTTCGAGGACCCGCAGCCCATCAGGGACTGGCTGGGTGACAAGGTCCAGGAGAACCACGCCCTGGATCCCAACAACCCGGTCACCATCGGCCCTTACATGAACGAGCCGGACCTCATCAACAACAAGAAACAGCTTTCCATGGCCATGGAGGCCGCCTATAAGACCCTGCCAGGCGTCTACAAGGAGTATGCACAACTTTCAGGTCGTGATTACTCCATCCTCAACAGCTACCAGATGGAAGATGCCGAGACAGCCCTCTTTGTCCTCAATTCTGCCTTCGACACCGCTAAAATAGCTGTAGACAGGCTCCGGGAAAAGGGTGAGAAAGTCGGCGCCGTGACTGTTACCGTCATCAGGCCCTTCCCTATAAAGGAGATCCAGGGAATTTTCTCTGGTGTCAAAACCCTCATGGTAGGGGACCGCGCAGACAGCTATGGCGCATGGAACGGCAACATGTCCCTGGAGATCAAGGCTGCTCTCAAGGATGATCCTGAGAACCAGACAAAGGTTTTAAACCGCATCTACGGTCTGGGAGGTTTGGACTTTTACGTGGAGGATGCCCTGGAGATGTTCGAGGAAGCTCTGGAGGCGAACCGGACCGGCAAGGTCAAGGTGCCTTTCGAATACCACGGGGCCAACCCCGGCGACCCCTCTGTCAGAATGGAGCGAGTGGTCGAACCGCTGACAAAAGAAGAGCAGTCCCCAGGTATCCATCGCATTGAGGAAAAGGATGGTGAACTGCTTCTCAAGGGGTTCAATAAAAGAAAACTTGCCGCCAAACCCAAAAGAATAGTTCCGGGGCATGGCGCTTGTCCGGGCTGCGGCATTTTCCCAAGCCTGAACATCTTCCTGAAGGGTATCGAGGGAAACGTTATCGTACAGTATCACACCGGGTGCGCCATGGTTGTGACCACCGGCTACCCATTTAGCTCCCACCGGATCACCTATATCCACAACCTGTTCCAGAATGGATCCGCCACCATGAGCGGCCTTGTAGAGGCCTACCATACCCTGGTGAGGAAGGGACGGCTGCCTGGTGATGAGGAGTTCACCTTCATCATGGTAACCGGTGACGGTGGTCACGACATCGGCATGGGCCCGAGCATCGGAGCCGCGATTCGGGGCCACAAGATGATCCTCATCGAGTACGACAATGAGGCCTACATGAACACCGGGACCCAGCTCTCATTTACAACCCCTCTCGGTCATCAGACCTCCACATCCGGTGTTGGTCCCGGCGAAAGAGGTAAATCGTTCCACCACAAGGACACGGCCCAGATCCTGGCAGCCTGCCATATCCCCTACGTGTTCACGGCAGTGGAAACCCAGCCCAGAGACATGGTGAGGAAGGCTGCGATAGCCCAGAAAATGGCAGCTGAAGAAGGGTTTGTGTTTGGGAAGTTTCTCTCCGTCTGTCCCCTCGGTTGGAGGACTGTGGAGAAGAACTCTGTAGACATCATCCAGAAGGCCGTTGATACCTGCTTCTTCCCCCTTTACGAGGTGCGTAACGGGATAACAAGTATTACCTACAACCCCGAGGACAAAGACAAAAAGATCCCAACAATTGAATGGCTTAAAACCATGGGCAAAACTCGCCACCTTATAAAGGAGGACAACGCCGACCTGGTTGCCGAGTTCCAGAGAGAGGTAGACCGAAGGTGGGCACGCCTGAAGGCGATGCATGAGAATCCACTACTGTAATTTAAAAGGGGAGCTTTAAGCTCCCCTTTTTTATTGCCAAATGAAACCGTCTGACACGGAGAAGAAAAAACAGTGTCCAGGAAAAACCTAGAACCTGAAACATGAAAAACGGAACCCCAACCGAAGGTTGGCGTCATCGCGAACCGTTACCCGTGTGAAGCGATACCGGGCATGGGATTGCCGCGTCGCCCTCGATCACGCCAACGGCGTGACTCCTCGCAATGACATCTGCATTAGTCTGCCACGGCGAAGTTCGAAGAACGAAGACGGGTCATCGCGAACCCTAAAATAGTGCAACTTCCGAATACTTCCTCCCCCTACTTGGCACGGCGTAGCTTGATGCGAAGACGGCTGAGGGGGGAGGACTGAGGTGGGGGTGATTGGGGTTTACCCATGTGACTTGTCACGGCGTAGCCTGGAAGGCGAAGACGGAAGCGATCCCGGTTTCTATAAAATCGATAAAAGCTTTAACGCAGGGGACGCAGGACGGCCAATTATGGCCGTATCGCAAGGTTTCGCAAGGTAACAAGGGAGCTTCGGTTCCCTTTCGCTATTATAATTGAGTATCACGAATTGAGGATTGAGAATTAAATCCGGAATCCTCAATCCTGAATGCTCAATCACTGCTCCTCAATATCAATTTCTTTCCCTAACAGAAAATTTATCCTTTTCAGCAGGCTATCCGGATCGAAAGGTTTGATGAGGTATGCGTTGGCACCAGTATTAACCGCTTCCTGCACCTGGTTTTCTTGACCCAGTGCGCTTGCCACGACGACCGGTATCTCTCGGGTAGTCATGTTTCGCCTGATGATCTTCAGAAAATCAATTCCGTGAATGTTAGGCATTCTGATGTCGAGAACGATCAGGGAGGGGAGACGAGAATGGTTGGGACCAAAGATCCGGTTCAGGCCTTCAAGGCCGTCTTTGCACATTTCCACCGTGTATCCGCCGTCAATGAGGATACGCCTCAGTAAGAACAGGTAATCCTCATCATCGTCCACTAGCAGGATCGACGGGGATGCCGTGGGAACCTTCTTCGGCTGGTTATCGGGAACGAACTCAACCGATCTCTCGGTTTCGTTTGCGTTGTTAAGAGAAGTGTCAAAAGCCTTTACCTCAAAATAAAAGGTGCTGCCGACCCCTGCCTCGCTTTCGACCCAGGCGCGACCTCCCAATATCTGTCCTATCTTATGTACGATGGCAAGACCAAGACCGGAACCCTCATAACTGCGAGTCGTGGATATATCTACCTGATAAAAGAGGTTGAATATTTCATTGACCTGGCCCTTGGGTATCCCGACACCTTCGTCGGACACGGAAAGGAGAAGGCCCCTGTGACTTGGAGATGCCTTGATCGTGATCCTGCTGCCCACCAAAGAGAATTTCAGTGCGTTGCTCAGGAACTGCTGCAGAACCTGGAGTATCTTGATCCTGTCCGATGTAAAGTTTGCGACCTCCTGGGATACCTCTATCCTGATGTCGTCCTTTCTGCCCGGTATCTCCGTGGCCAGGTTGTCCACCACTTCAATTAGAAGTTCCTGGACATCAAACTCTTCTCCAGACAGGTCGAACACACCTCGCTCGAGCTGAGACAGATCAAGAATGTTGTTAATGATGGACTCAAGCTTAACTGACTCTTCGAGACAAGTACCCACAACATCCTGCAAACCGGAGTACACCGGACCCAGGTCACCATCCCTCATCATGGTAAGATAGCCTTTAATGACCGTCAGGGGGGTTCTCAGTTCATGGCTGACCAGGCCCATGAAATTCTTTTTGTATTCGTCAGCGATCATGAGGTTTCTGAACATTTCTTCCTTGCGTTTGAGGAGATCTCTAACGTGGTCTCTTGACCTTTTCAGCTCCACCGTACGTTCCTCAACACGATCCTCCAGCTCCCTGATAAGCGTTTGTTGCTGGAAATCCATGAGCCGAGAGGTCAAGTGTCCATAACGGTAGAAGAGACCGGCAAAAACAAGCAGCAAAATGAGGTGTGTGATGCCGGAACGAAGCGTCTCCGAAAGCAGATTACCCTGCAATGGTCGGTAATCCTGGTAAATCTCGTATGCGCCCAGGATCAACCGGGTTTCAGGATGGATAATGGGAACATAGGTTTGCAGCATTGGGAATGCAGCCTTTTCACCATATATTTTTTCCTGATAACCAGGGGTTGCAACGCTGGATGAACCGGTTCCCGCAAGAGCAAGGATCAGATGGTCGTTATTCTTCACTTCCAGGCCGATGACATCCCTGTCCAGTGAAAAGACGATGATCTCATTTCGGTTGAATATCTTGATATTAAGGAGCGCAAAGCTGTTGATGAGGTCCACAATACTTTCATTGTACTGTTTGAAATAATCGGGATTCTCCAGGCCGGCACTGAAATCCCCCTCCAGGAAAAGCTGATGGCTCAAGTGATCGGCGGTGCGCTGAGCATAGGATTCAGATTGCACTATTGTGGCGTTGAGGGCAGTCCGGTAATCGCTCACCGTTATGATAACGGTTGCCGTTAGAACCAGAAAAAGTGAGATGGTCAAATATTTTTTATGAGTCATAGGGTCGTTGTTCAAAGCTCTAAATGATGTATACAATATTAGCTATCTATGGCTGTTGCTTATGGGAAGTTTGTGAATAATAATACAAATCATGTAGTAGTATCAACAGGTATTATTGCAAGAATCCCCTTTTTATCGGGGTTGAGAGCGGATAGCCCTTGACACTTTGTGTGGACATCTGTTATCCAAAAAACAAGGGTGCAATTTACGGAATTCCCGTTATACATTCAATTGCCATATTAAAAGGAGGAAGAGATGAACAGAGCTGAACTTATCGCTAAAATGGCTTTAGAGGCCGGAATCAGTAAAGCAAAGGCCGAATTAGCCCTTGGGGCTTTTGTAGACGGTATTGCAGGTGCTCTTAAAGATGGAGGAAAAGTCTCTCTGGTTGGATTCGGCACATTCAGTGTCAGCGACAGGGCCGCTCGTGTAGGCCGCAATCCGAGAACAGGCGCTAATATTAATATTCCAGCTTCCAAGGTGCCCAAATTCAAGGCTGGCAAAGGGCTCAAGGACGCCATCA